>JASIJX010000491.1 GCA_030049955.1 Acidobacteriaceae bacterium | reverse complement strand
CACTGAGATAGTTGCGGAACGCGTCGGCCGCCGGTTCGAGCACGGCAAAGGATGCAACGTCGGTCTGCTCCTGCGCGGCGTCGGTGCGCCCCGGCGTGAACGGCACCGTCACGGTATGGCCGGCCGCCTTCGCCGCCTTCTCGATCGCGGCGTTGCCGCCGAGAACGATCAGATCGGCGAGCGACAGCTTCGTGCCGCCAGCGGCCGCGGCGTTGAATTCCGCGCGGATCGCCTCCAGCCGCCCGAGCACCGCCGCCAGCTGCGGCGGCTGGTTCACCGCCCAGTCCTTCTGCGGCGCCAGCCGGATGCGCGCGCCGTTGGCGCCGCCTCGCTTGTCGGAGCCGCGGAACGTCGAGGCCGACGCCCAGGCCGTCGACACCAGCTCTGAGACCGACAAGCCGCTCTTCAGGATCTCCGCTTTGAGGGCATCAATATCCTTTTCATTAATCAGCGGATGGTCCACTGCAGGAGTGGGGTCCTGCCACGTCAACGTCTCTTTGGGAACAAGCGGCCCGAGATAGCGCACGATCGGCCCCATGTCGCGGTGCGTCAGCTTGAACCACGCCCGGGCAAACGCGTCGTGGAACTCAAGCGGATTCTCGAGGAAGCGGCGCGAGATCTTCTCGTATGCCGGATCGAAGCGCAGGGCGAGATCGGTGGTCAGCATGGTGGGGGCGTGTCGCTTCGATGGATCGTGCGCATCCGGCACAGTGCCTGCGCCGCCGCCGTTCTTCGGCGTCCACTGGTGCGCTCCGGCAGGGCTTTTGGTCAGTTCCCACTCGTAGCCGAACAGGTTGATGAAGAAGTTGTTGCTCCACTTGGTCGGCGTAGTGGTCCAGGTGACTTCGATGCCGCTGCCGATCGCGTCGCCAGCCTTGCCGGTGCCGAATTTGCTCTTCCAGCCCAGTCCCATTTGCTCAATCGGGGCAGCTTCCGGCTCCGCACCCACCAGTGCTGCGTCGCCCGCGCCATGCGTCTTGCCGAAGGTGTGGCCCCCGGCGATCAGCGCTACGGTTTCTTCATCGTTCATCGCCATGCGGCGGAAGGTTTCGCGAATGTCGCGGGCTGCGGCGATCGGGTCCGGGTTGCCATTCGGGCCTTCCGGATTTACGTAGATCAGGCCCATCTGCACGGCTCCGAGCGGGTCCTGCAGATCGCGATCGCCGCTGTAGCGCTCGTCGGCCAGCCACTTGCCTTCCGGGCCCCAGTAGATGTCCTGGTCGGCCTCCCACACATCCTTGCGGCCGCCGCCAAAACCGAACGTCTTAAAGCCCATTGATTCGAGGGCCACATTGCCGGCCAGGATCATCAGGTCGGCCCAGGAGATCTTCTGGCCATATTTCTGCTTGATGGGCCACAGCAGCCGGCGCGCCTTGTCGAGATTCACGTTGTCAGGCCAGCTATTGAGCGGGGCAAAGCGCTGCTGGCCGGCCCCCGCGCCACCGCGGCCGTCGCCAATGCGATAGGTGCCCGCGCTATGCCATGCCATGCGGATAAAGAGCGGCCCGTAATGCCCGAAGTCGGCCGGCCACCAATCCTGCGAGTCGGTCATCAGCGCGTGAAGATCCTTGATCACTGCGTCCAAATCGAGGCTGTTGAATTCGCCGGCGTAGTCGAAGTCCTCGTCCATGGGGTTCGACAGTGCGGAGTGCTGGTGGAGGACCTGAAGGTTCAACTGGTTTGGCCACCAGTCGCGGTTGGTGTGTGCCCCGTTTCCGTGTGCGGTCCCGTGTGTTCCGTGCGCGACCGGGCATTTACTCTCAGTTGCCATATTTTTCTCCAATGATTACCTGCTACCGGTAATTGCCTTGTACGGGACCACCATAAATCCCAAACCCCTTGCTGTTCCAATCGATTGTCAAACCGGCAATAATAGATTTTGTCTATTTATCAATATCCATCGGTAAAAGGAGCCAGATTGAACCTCCAGGAGCTGAAATATTTTGTCGCGGTTGCCGATCACCGGCACTTTGGACGCGCCGCCGAGGCCTGCAATGTGAGTCAGCCGACGCTGAGCAGCCAATTGCGAAAACTCGAAGATCACCTTGGAGTGGTTCTCTTCGAACGGACCAACAAGAGAGTCGCGCTCACGCCGATGGGGAAAAGATTGCTCGTGCATGCGCGGGAAGCGTTACGGGAAACCGAACTGCTGGAGTCGGCAGCCAAGGCTGCCGGCGACCCTTTGGCCGGCCCATTGAAGCTGGGCATTATTCCCACGGTGGCGCCGTACCTGATGCCGCTGATCCTTGGCCCGCTTCGGGAGAGCTGTCCAGGGATGGTGATTGAACTGTGGGAGGATTTGACTGGGCCTCTGCTGAGCCTGCTCTCGGCTCACAAGCTCGATGCCGCCATCATTGCAACCGACCTGCGCCCGGGCACGGATTTGACCGAAACCCCGTTGTATACGGAGCCGTTCCTGGCCGCACTGCCGGAAAACCATCCGCTTGCCGAAAAAAGCAGGGTCAGCGCGAAGGAACTCGCCAACGATCTGCTGGCGCTGGTCGAAGGCAACTGCCTGGCCGACCAGGCGCTGACGGCGTGTGGCAAACGCCGCGGGCGGCCGGGGCCATTTCAAGCCTCGAGCCTCGACACGCTCGTGAATCTGGTAGCTGCCGGCTATGGCACCACCCTGATTCCCGGTCTTGCAGCCGATCTCTTTCGCGGGAGAAATGTGGTTTTGCGCCCGATCAGCGAGCGCGTTTCCCGCACGGTCCGGCTTGCCAGCCGCGCCAGTTTTCCCCGGCGGCAGGCCCTGCGCGCTCTCGGAAAAGTGATCCGTCAGGCAGTCTCCAGTTATGATTAAGCACAATCCCCGCCGGACTGGAACGTATCTTTGGGTCGGGTTTCCAAATGACGGAAAAAATGCGCAACGCAATTATCGTCACCGGAGGGGCCGGTTTTATCGGCTCGAACTTCGTTCTGAGCTGGGTCCGCAATTCGTCGGCTGCCGTGGTCAATCTCGATCTGCTCACCTACGCGGGCAATCCGGCCAACCTGGCCGAGCTTGAAAACGAGCCCCGTTATAGCTTCGTGCG
>JASIJX010000490.1 GCA_030049955.1 Acidobacteriaceae bacterium | reverse complement strand
AACTCCGAATGAGGCGAGCCGACCGGCGAACCACGGGAGCTGTTTTTCTCCTACCACGCCAATCAGGCTCACAGTGCGGCCCAGCCTGGCCAGCGCGCAACCAGTAATTGCCGCGCCGCCACCCACCTCCTGCGCATATTCGTCTGTAAACACCTCTTCACCGGGCTGCGGCCAATTCGCAAAGCCGGTAAAAATATGGTCAACATAGATTTCTCCTACCACTGCGATGTCGTATTTCTTCATAGCGCCGCGAAGGGCCACTCCTGCGCCTGCTTTGCCTTGAGAAGATAGATTCCGGCGCCCGCGGCCACAGTCCCTAGGCCGATCGCCACGTAGTGCAAACCGCTGCTGAAGGCGATATAGAGCCAGCCGGCAAGCGCAATCATCGCAGGCACGGGATACAGCGGCATGCGGTAACCATTACCGTAACCATCGCCCGATGCAGGCTTTCGGCGGCGGAGAAACTCCACTGCCACGCACTGAGCGGCAAACTGAAAAATGGCCTGCACAACAACGAGCACTTTGATCAACTCGCTCAATGTGAATATGCAGGCTACCGCAGAGAAGATCCCCATGAAGAGCAGAGAAACAGTGGGAAACCTTCCGGTGTTGTGCAGCCGCGCAAACGGAGCGAAAAATCGCCCCTCCGCCGCGGCCGCATACGGAATGCGCGAAAAACCGAGCATATTTGCGAACACCGATCCGAAGCTCACCACCAGCACCAGCACGGAGACGAAGACTCCCGCCCAGTGCCCGTACAACGCCTGCATAAAATCGGCGGCAATCGCCTGCGAGCGTTCAGCGATTCTCCAGTCGAGCGATCCGATGATCGAGACGTTCATCAGCAGATAGAGAACGCCGACAATAAAAATCGAGAAAATGACGGCCCGTGGAATGTTGCGGTTCGGCTGCTCGATCTCACCGCCTAGAAAGCAGGCATTGCTGTAGCCGCCGTAGTCATACACGGCAATCAGTGTCGTCGCGCCCAGTCCCATCCAGAAATTACGCGACATCCGAAAAGCGCCGGGAGTGAAATCGAAGGCCATGGAAGCATGAAAATGTAGCGCGCCGCTGACGATCACCCAGCAGCACGTGACCACTACAATCGCAGTCATGGCTACTGTAAGCCGGTCGATTGAGCGGATGTTCCGATAGAGCAGCCACGCATTCACCAGGCATACGCCCACGGCAATCGCAAGTGCGCCCGCGTGGCTTAGCCCTTGATGCAGGAAGCCCATATACTGCGCGAAGCCAACGGCGCCCGAAGCGATGGTGAACGGCCCAACGATCAGCGTCTGCCACAAAAAGAGAAAACTCATCAGCCGTCCAAAGCCCTCTCTGCCGAACGCCTCTTGCAGGTAGTAGTAGGAGCCGCCTGAATTCGGCAAGGCTGATCCCAACTCCGCCCATACCAGCCCGTCGCACAGGCACAAAAATCCTCCAAGCACCCAGCCCGCCATCGCCTGCGGCCCGCCCATGGCAGCGATCGCAAGCGGAATGGTGAGAAAGGGGCCCACCCCAACCATGTTCAGTACATTGGCAGAGATCGCGCCCCATGGGCCAAGGCCGCGCTCAAGCTGCTCGCCGCGTTGCGCTGCGCGGGAGGCTTGCGTGGCCATTTCGGAAGTCATACGGGTCAAGTTAGCGGCCCCAGCTTGCTTCGGTTACTGTCCTTTTCCAGCCGCAGCATTCTTACTTTGAGTCAGCAGATTGCCTTCCGTCTTGAACAGCGGGTTTTTGTCGAGGCTCAGCAAGTTTGCAAAAATCCGGTAGGCTCCCGGAACGCCAAGCGGCAACTCTCGGTAGAAAGCGTAGGCCGTATAGACATAGATGCCCGATCCGTAGTGGGCAATTACCATCCCGCCCTTCTGCGGATCCTGCCCCGGATCGTGTGTTTCAAGCAGCGGCTCGTACTTCACGTCCCACGTCTTCAAAAATTTCGATCCGCGTTCTTCGATCCACCCCTCGAAATCCTTGTCTGTGATTGAATTCGGCCAGCGCATCGCCGGATTTTTCGGATCGAGAATCGTCACCGCCGAGTGCTCATCCGTAACTTCTTCCGGATTGTTAGTCATCTCGTATGGATACGGGCCGAAGTTATGATCGAACTCCGGCGTCTGGTACTGCACAACCACCACGCCGCCCTTCTTCACATAGTCCATTAAACGGCCGTTAAAGGTGCGCAGATCGTCGCGTACCGCATAGGCGCGCACGCCAACCAGGATCTCGTTGTACTTCGCCAGATCGCCTGTCGCCAGATCATTCTCCGTAAGGAAGTGCACATGGATGCCAAGATCCTCCAGCGCTGCGGGAATGTCGTCTCCGCTGCCGGCAATGTAGCCGATCGCGAGCCCCGGGCTCACCTTCACATTCGCGGCCGTAATTTCGTCGCTCGCGTTGCTATAGTCGAAGTAAGGCCGCAGTCCCGCATAGCCGGTCTGCACATAGCCATCTTTGTAATCGTGACCGTCATACGTTGCCACAGCCTGGATCGGATAACCCTGCTCCTTCAGGTTCGAGGGCATAACCTTGAACGAGACAATCAGCTCTTGCCCGTCGCGCTCGAACGAAAACGGAGCGCTCGCAGGCGTGGACTTCCACCCATCTGGAAGATCGAGCCGCACCGTGCCCTGCGCCGGACCATACACGTTGCTGTGAATCTGCACGCTCACTGGAACGTAAGCCGCGGTGAGCGGAATTACGCCCGCGCCTTGTACCATGTGGACTGAAATCGCCGGCCCGATGGGCAGCGGCTCGTTCACCGTGCCCGAACCCGCCTCGCGCTGCACCGTTTGCACATCTTCCGACAACTCAATCGGCACTCCGTGATAGGAGAACGTAACTCTCGCCTGCAGCGGATACGGCGCGACAGGCAGATTACGGTATTTCTCATTCCGCACGTCGTAATACGCCTGGTCCAGTCCCGGACGATCGAAGTACGGCTTCGTGTATTGAGTATCATCGGGAATCTGCACCCAGAACAGTGTGTTCAGAACGCTGCCGCCATCGAGCGGCCCATCCACGCGCCCTGCCGCACTGTCCGCATCAATCGTCGATCCTTCCAGCGTCAGCGTCACCTTGTCCACATTTACCTGCGCAGCACCATCGTCGGATAGGTGCACGAGCACGCGGAACTTTTGTCCCGGAATGGCCATCGGAAAGTCGGGCTGCTCCATCCGCATGAACCCGCGCTGCGGTGCCGGATTCGCCGTCATCTTATCCGACGTCACGTTGGCCGTAATCGAAAGGCTCAGCGAGAGCGCAAGCGCTTCGTTGAACTGCACGCGCTTCACATTCAGCTCGTGGAGCACGTTATATTTGGCCTCGTCCGAGAGCGAGCTGCTCTTCACCTTCTCGATTAACTGGCTTGTCGCTGCCAGTCCGTCGGCCAGCATCGGTGCAATAGCGCTTGGCTCGTTCACCCTGTAGCTGGCTATCGCCTGCTCCACCAAATCGTTGATCTTGTTCAGCCCATCGGTCAGGAACGCATGCTCCTGATCGCCGGCCAGGGTGGCAATTCCTGCGAGCGAAACGTCAATGCCGTCGAAGAACGTCTTCTCTTCATCCGCCGCCGGAATCCGCGAACCGAAGCGGTGATAGTCAGAAAAAGCAGCGCCCGCCGCAGGCACTTCGCCGCCCCCGTTCTGGGATTTCTGGTAGCCCAGCCCTGTGCGCGAAATCTGCTGAGCGCTCAGTCCATTTACAGGGCTGTAAGTGCCAACGGGGATTCTAACGTTGACACTTACAGGCCCCTCCTCGAATTTATTTGTAATGTAATTCTGCACGCCATTGGCACGCCGGAAGAACGGCGCGTGCGCGTACTCTTTGTAGGGATTCCAGGGAAGCAGTCCTGCCTTGATCTGCTCTGGAAAGACATTCGGATCGCCCGCAGCGACGAACACCTTCTGCGCCCACCGCCCCGCAGCTTGGTGGTTGCCATGCCCGTCCGTCGGCCCGCCGACAAAAACAGACGTAATCACCAGCGGCCGGTACATGCGCACCACGCGCACCACATCGGCAAAAACGTGCGTGTCGCCGCCCCACTTGTCCAGCGCCTCATCGAGAGTCTTCGAGAATCCATAATCGGCAGCCGTGGTGAAAAACTGCCGCGCGCAATAATAGCGATCGGCCTGCAGCAGTTCCTCGGTGCGCACCAGCCCCAGTTCGTCCCAAAAGTCCGACGACATTTCATTGGCTCCGCCTTCGCCGCGGTTCAGCGTCAGCAGTCCTATCCGCGCGCCCACCATGCGCGACTCGTAAGCCAGCGTGGCTCCGTCCTCATCGTCAGGGTGTGCAACGATCATCAGCATGCTGGCGCGTGTGTGCAACTGCGCCAGCGCCACGCTCAACGCCGCCGCGCCGCGATTTTCCGGAATCGGCTGCGCATCTTCGCGCTCATCGCCCAGCGTGCGGCATGGCCCCTCGGCTCTCAGCAGCGGCGCACATACCAGCGCTAGCAGGAAAGCAGCCATGCACACGGGAATAAATCTTTTCAGACCGGTCCTCATTTGATTCACCTCATCATCCGGTTTGTTGGCGGGCGAGTGAAGAGCTCAGCCGCGCGTGCAGACTGCAACCAGCAGAGAGCGGCGACTCTGCTGCGAACTTGAGCAAAACCCAGAAACCTTGGTCTTGCCCTAGAAGTAGAACTTTGCCGCGATTTGCATAATGCGAGGTCCGGCGGTGGTGCCGCTGAGCACCTTGCCAAAAGTTTGGCCGGAGGTGGAAACGTTTGTGGTTGGATTGCCGAAGCTCGGATGATTGAACGCGTCGAAGAACTCAAACCGCAGCTCCAGTTTGTCCGCTTCCGAAACCGGGAACTGCTTGAACAGGCTCAGATCCTCATCTTCGAGACCGGGCCCATGGAACATCCTTGGCCGGCACGAGCCGAACGTGCCCAGCGCCGGCGTAGCAAACGCTGCCGAATTGATGAAGAATCCCGACGAAAATTTGCCCACGTAGTCGTGGCGATTCTTTGTCGCGCCCGCCCATGGATTGCCAACGCAGTTGGCGTATGGATTGTCATTGCCACCCGTGTCGCTCTCGTCGGTCGCCGAAACACTGAACGGTTCGCCGGATTGCAGCGTCACAATGCCGTTGGCCTGCCAGTTGCCGATCAGCCGCGAGGCAAGGTTGTTGCTGTTCAGGATCGTCCCTCCCTGCCCGATCGGCAATTGATAGGTGCCGTTGCCCACGAACCGGTTGCGCACATCCTGGAGCGAGTTGCTCATTTCGTGCGCGTAATTGTGCGCATTCTCCGGCGTATCCGTGCCCGAAAGATTATCCACGTAATCGGACATGTTATGCGACCACGTATAGCTGAAGTTGTACATCAGCCGCCGGCTCATCTGCCGTTGGATATTTATTTCCAGCGCGTTGTAGTCGGTGTTGCCGTCATTGGTAGCCAGTTCCACAAAGGCGTGCTGGCCGCCGCCGTTCGACGTGTCGTTGGCGTCAATCGTGTTCCCGGAGTTAAAGCTCGTCAGCGGGAAATAGATGTGCGCCGTCGGCGTCACTGTGGCGCAAGTGGGGCAGCTTGTCACAAAGCCTTGGTTAGCGTTCTGCACGCGGTTCATCTTGCGTCCCCAGTTGCCGATGTAATTGGCGCTTAGCACGGTATTGTTCGAGACCTGATACTGCAGCCCGAAGCTCGTCTGCTGAATGTAGCTGGTGCGGTTGTTCACGCCCTGCGCGCGGATGTGCTGCGTGGGCAGTCCGCCGGCCACACCGTTTACGCACACGCCGTTTTGCAGCGTGCCGGTAATGCAAGTCACGTTAGGGCCGGGCGTCAGCAGGTCGTTGATGCTGGTCGAACTCAGGTAGGCGGCCGAATCCATGCCCTGCGCCGAATCCATCTGGAACACCGGTGTCGTGCTGCCCTGCGACTGGGAAATGGTCCACACGCCCAGGTACGGCGGGTTCTGCTGCACCAGGGATTCGGACCCGATGCGGTTGATGAACTGGTGGAAGATCCCGTAGCCCGCGCGCACAACCAGCGGCCGCAGCACGTGGTACGACATGCCGATGCGCGGCGCAAAGCCGTCGTGATCGGTTGGAATTCCGCTGGTGCCCACCAGCATGGTGCCGCCATTGGCCGGAGTGCCGGAGTTCAGGCACTGCGGATAGGGCGTTGAACCGCAGGAGAAGTTCGCCGTGCGGCCTTCACGGTCAAGCCAGAACGGCGGATAGAGCTCGTAGCGCAGCCCGTAATTGAGCGTAAAGTTGTCTCTCGCGCGCCATGTGTCCTGCGCGTACCACGAGTTGCCGCGGATGTAGTTATTGATCTCGGCTGGCGCCTCAAAGATGAGTCGGGAAACATCGCCCAGCAGGAGATCGCCGCCGCTGAAGCCGTTCGTGTTCGTGTAGATGCCGGAGTTGTAGATGATACCTTGCGGCGCTTCGATGTCGAAGAAATTGAGCGCGTCCTGGTGGTACTCGTAGCCGAACTGCAGGGCATGATTGCCCTTGGTCCAGTAGAGCGCTTCGAGGATCTGGTAGGTCTGCGCCACCTGGTACTGCGGCCGGTAATAGGAACCGCCGATGCTGGTCAAGACGCTTTCCTCGAAGGGCGGAATACCGAAGCTCCACGGGTTGGTGGGCACGCCGTTCATGCCCAGCAGCGAACTGGCCTCCGACTGGCCGACGGTCACTCCGATCGGATCGCTGTGCGAGAAGGTGCGCAGATAACCGAAATGAGCGGTGTTTACCAGGTTCGCGTTGATGGTACGCGTCCATCCCAGCGCCACCGACTGGTCGTGCAGAATGTACGCCGTAGGGAAGCCCGACGCGTTGCCGGCGACGGCATTCGATGTCCACGTCGGCGGCTCCGTGTAGTTGGACCAATCGAAGGCATAGCGGCCAAAGATCTGGTTGGTCTTGTTCAGCGTGTGGTCGATGCGCACGTCGAGCGTCCGCGTGTTGTTCGTCTCGCTGCCCACGTAGGAATAGTTATCCGCGCCAGTAAATGTGTTCACGTTGCCCAGGTTGGGGGTGGGCAGCGGATAAAGCGCCATCAAGGCCTTGCCCACGGAATCGAAGCAACCCTGGTTGATCACGTTGTTGTTGATGCAGCCGGCCTGGCTCGGCACCAGGGGTGTCATTGTGAATTGGGACATATAGGAGCCGTTATCAGCCGCGCTGAAGTCGCCGTTGTGCATGGCCTGGGTGGGCACGACGGACTCCACGGTGTCCTGAATGTTGCTCAGCAGGTTCTCGTATGAGACGAAGAAGAACGTCTTGTCCCGCTTGATGGGCCCGCCAAATGTTCCACCAAACTGATTCTGGTTGTATTGTCCTCGCGGAATGTTGCCGTAATTGTTAAACCAGGTGTTCCCGTTTAGCGCGCCGTTCTGGATGTAGTCCCATCCATCGCCGTGGAACTGATTGGTGCCCGACTTGGTCGACACGTTCACCACCGCGCCCGCAGCGGTACCGAACTCCGCCGAGTAAGTGCGCGTCTGCAGCACAAATTCCTGCAGCGCATCCGGCGGCGGAATCACCGATTGTGTCGATTGCTCCTGCAGATTCTCTGATTTGGAGTTGTTGTCGATGCCGTCCAACTGGAAATAGTTCTGCAACTCAAGGTTTCCGTTCGCGCTGAAGCGGCCCTCGGCTGGGTTGGCCGGGTTAATGTCGCGGAACACACCCGGCTGCGTCAGTACCAGGTTGTCGTAGTCTCGCCCGTTCAGCGGCAGGTCGTTGAGCTCCTGCGAGGGCATCACGCCATTCACTTCCGCCGATTGCGTCTGCAGCTCAACAGCAGTCTCGTTGACCACCACCTGTTGTTGCACGCTCGAAACTGCCAGCGTAACGTCCACCTGCACGCGGTCTTGCACATTCACGGTGATGTTCTGCCGTACTTCGGTGCTGAAGCCTGCATGCTTCACTGTCACGCTATAGACGCCGGGAATGAGTTGCTCGGCCTGATACTGTCCATCCGTGTTCGTCGCGTAGGAACGCGTCACGCCGGTTGCCATGTCCGTCACGTCTACCGCTGCGCCTGCAATCCGGGCGCTGCTCTTGTCTTGGACGATGCCGACAATCGTGCCCGTGTCGGTCTGCGCGTAGGCAGAAAATGCGGCTGTCACCAGCAGCGCGGCAATTGCGAGGCAAAACCGCCGGATGCCTCTGATTCCGATCCTGAGCCGGAAGAATCTGAACGCGTGCATAAGCCAACCTCCTTAAAGTCGAACCAAACACTTGAACCGAAGACTGGAGCCGATTCTGAGTTTGTCCTACGGATCCGATTTCGAGCAGGATCCCGGTGCGATGGCATTCTGTTGTTCATTTCTTGACGCAAGCCCAAGGCGCAAAAGCCTCAGCTACTTTACCGGTAAAGCAATTGCAACGGAATGTACATTGCTCCCAGGTGCTTGTCAACGAAAAAAGCGCAAGGCGGGTATTGAGGCCGGTTTAACGGCTCAATGGCAACTGAGATTGTTGTTTAAACTACTAAGTAGTCCGGCTGCAGCTCGCCTCAGTCGTGCTTCATCTGCGCGAGCTTCCGCTTGTACTCTTGCGGCCCCGGCAATCCTTCCGATCCGCCCGGCCGCGTTCCCGCCATACTTCCACAGATGTTGCCTGCGCGCAGGCAATCGTCCCACCCCATCCCGTGGAGAAACGCGTGCAAAAAGCCGCCGTTAAAGGCGTCGCCCGCTCCCGTCGCATCCACCATGGGCAGCGCCAGCGCCGGTTGCCGGTAGACCTTCCCTTCGGCCATCAGCAGCGACCCGCGCGCGCCCAGCTTCACCACCGGCACACGCACCCACTCCCGCAGCTTTTCAAGCGCGCTCAGCGGCGTTTCGGCGCCGGTAATCGCTCGCGCTTCGTGCTCATTGGGAAAAACAAAATCGCAGTGTCGGATGATCGACCCGAGCTGGTTCACTGAGATCTCCGGATTCCACCCAAAATCTGCGGAGAGCGTAATTCCCAGTTCCTTCAGGCTTCGCAGCATCGGCTGCCATTTTGCCGGCCGGCGCAGCGCGCATGCCAGGTGCACATGTCGCGCCTGTTTCATCTTGGCGCGCACCGCGGGATGGTCAAGCAGGTCCTCCAGGCGCTGATTGATGGGCTCGTGCGTCACCATCATGCGATCTGTTTTATATGCAATGCACACTGTGAGCGCCGTCGGCACGTCTTTACGGTACTCGCACGCTCCGATGTCCAATTTCTCCTGCGCAATCTGGTTCCACGTAGGCAAAGACTCGGCATCAGCGCCCACGCGAGTAATGATTCCGGTCACAGTGCCCAAGCGACTGGCGGCAATCGCCGTTGTCGCCAGGCCGCCCCCGGGCGCAATCAGGAACGAATCCGTCTTCGACTCCTCGCCAAAGCGCGGGCGCCGCGGCAAACGGTAAAAAATCAGATCGGAGAAGAACTCGCCAAAAACTACAAGGTCGAATTTCGACTCCCGGTCTTCACGCCCTTTGGCCATCGCTTTCCTTCCCCTCGCTGATCGAATTACTTCTGCTCTCTATGCGCGCCTTCCGTCGATCTTCTCTTCACCAGCTTCGGTTTCACCAGCACCCTCTGCGCGCCGTTCCCGGTGCCGTTCAAAATGGCGCGTAGCGCCAGCTTGCCTGCGCGTTCGCCCAGCTCAAACCCGCCCACGTTGATGCTTGTGAGCGGAATGCGCATTCCGCACAGAACAGGATCGTCGCCACAGCCCACGAAGAGCATTTCCTCCGGGATGCGAATCCCGTGCTTGCTCGCCGCGTCCATTGCACCCACGGCCAGCAGATCGGTGAAGGCCATCACCCCGTCAGGCCTTCCGCGCCGCTGCAGCAGCCGCTCCATGGCCGCATAACCCCGTCCGTACTCGCTCTGCTCCAGATCCATGCTCTCCAGCACCAGGTCCGGCTGAACTGCAATCCTGTGCCGGATCAGCGCCTGCCGATAGCCGCTCGATCGTTGGTCACCCACCGCGCTATGCGAGCCGCGTATGTATGCAATCCTTCGGCAGCCGCTCTGGATCAGGTGCTCGCAGGCTATGCGCCCCACTTCTTCCTCGTGAATACCGACGTACCTGCCTGCGGCCCCCGCCGGTCTGGAGCTTACAAAGATCACCGGCATTCGGCGCGCCTTCTGCATCTGTTCGAAGAACGCGGACGTCTCCTGCAGCGAAACCACCAGCAGCGCGTCCACCTGCAAAGAAAGAAAGGCGGCAATCTGGCGCTGTTCGGCGTCCACATCGTCCACGGACGAAGCCACGATCAGGCTGTAGCTCTCCGCCTCGAGCGCCCGGCTCACGCCTTCGGTCAGGTCAGCCAGAGATCGCGATCCGACCGACGGCAGCACCAGCCCCATCGTCTTCGTCTGCCCTGTCCGCAGGCTGCTCGCGCTGATGTTGGGAATGTAATTGAGTTCGCGCACGCGCTTGAGCACGCGCGCCCGCGTCGCATCGCTGATATCGGTCTGCCCTCTGAGCACCTTCGAAATCGTCATCTTCGAAAGGTTCAGGTCTTCGGCAATGTCCTTCAGCCGCACTCGCATCCGGGAACGCTCCACGCGGCTGCCCGCACCACAGCCTGTGATAGAAATTGATCCTTGCGTAAGAGTGTACTGCGCCGGTTTGGCTGGGATCTCCAAACCTGTCCCCTCAACGACGAGAGCTTCCGCGCGGGGTCACGCAGCACCCCAGCCACAACAGCCGCTAGATGGCTAACTTGCTATGTACGCATCAGCGCACGCTAACTCCTGCCTTTGTTCTGGAACTTCCCCTCAACGCGGAGTAGCTGACTCGATATTCCCAGCCACGAGATCAGCCACGGTAAAAAGCCGTCCGTTGGCGATCACTTCCTTCACGCGATGCGCATTCGCAATATCGTCCAGCGGATTGCCCTCGACGATCGCCACATCGGCCAGCTTGCCCGGCTCAATGCTACCTGCATCTAGGTTCAGTTCCTCGGCCGGCGTCACCGTGGCAGCCCTCAGCGCTTCATAGGGCGTCATGCCCGCCATCACATAAGTTTCCAGCTCGCCATGCAGAGCGAATGCGTTGGGCGAGTCCGTTCCCGCCACAATGCGCGCTCCTGCGTGCATCGCATCCATCACCAGCTTGGCGCTGTTCATGTTCACCGTGGCCAGTGACCCGGCGCCCGCTCGCTCGCCAGGCGCAATGCGTCGCCGGCCGGTGGCATACTCCCGCAGCCAGTCGGAATAAATCGTAAAGCGCGGATCGTCGCGCATCGCCGGCTCCAACTCGAAGAGCCTCGCAAGTCCCGGAGCAGATACCGTGGGCGTCAGGTAGCGCTGCGACGCGCCGAAAATCGCCACCACGTCCTGATAGCTGCGCTGCAGCGTAGCCTGCTTGGGCGAGTAGACCCTCCGGCTGGTCGCGCCCACGTGCTCCGTCGCGTCAACGCCCACATAGGCCGCCGGATAAATCTCGTGCGTGGCCACAGGGATGCCGATCGAGTGCGCGAATTCCACCATCCGCTTCTGTTGCAAATCGGGCAACCGCACATAGCTCTTGATCAGATCGTGCTGCAGCACCTTGCTCAGCTCCAGTTCCATCTCGAACTGCGCGGGGCTCGAAATCGCTACGCCCATCTTGTAGTACGTCCGCCGCCACTCGTAGAGATACCCCGTGCTGAACAGTCGCGGTCCTGGCCTCACGCCCGATTCGTTCGCCTCCACATCTTCCACGCCTTCATACGGAGTATTTCCCGGGCTGCGCACCGTAGTAATGCCGAAGGCCAGCCACGCTCTGTGTTCCGCTTCGCCGTAATCCTTCTGCAGGTGCGAGTGCGACTCGATCAGCCCCGGCATCGCCGTGTACTGGGAAGCATCAATCAGCTTTGCTCCCGCCGGAACCTTCGCCGAGTGCGGCCGCACAGCCGTAATCCGGTTGCGCACGATAACAATGTCCATGTCGCGCCGCGCCGTTTTGCTGATGCCGTCCACCAGCAACCCCACGTGAACCACCATCGTTCCTGTAGGAATCGCCGGCCGGTAGGTGAGATCGAGCGGAATCTCCCGCGTCTCCCCGCTCAGAATGTCGATCTCCTTCAGCTTGTCGAGCGACTGATACAGAATGTGCCGCGAATCGCCCGCCCAGCTCGGCGCGTAGGCAATCTCCGTCGTCATCCTGCGCGGCGGCCCCAGCGGCTCGCCCTTTAGCGATACCGGCCACACGGCCAGCACGCCCTCATAAATTGCGGCCATCTTCGTGCCGTCGGGCGACCACACCGGCCCGCAGTAGCCGCGCGAATCAATCGACAGGTTGGGTATGGGCATGTACCACGTGTCTTCTGGATTTGCCGCGCCATTCACTGCGGAAATCGTGAACACTTGGTTCGTCCCCTCGCGCACGGTCTTCGAATACGGCGCGATATTCGCGAACGCAAGCCGCGTCCCATCCGGCGACCACGTCGGCATTCCCGGCGCGTTCAGCGTGTCGTGCAGCTTCGTCACTTTTCCGGTGGCAACATCTACCACTGACATCTGCGCCGCGCGCCAAATACCGTCTACGTCAAAGAACGCGATGCGCTTTCCATCCGGCGACCACGACGCGCCCTGCGGCTGTGTGCCCAGGTGCGTCAGCTCGCGGTCGCGCCCCGTGCGCAAATCACGAATCCACAATTGCAGATGGTCGCGGCCCTTGTCAGACGAGTACACAAGCTCGTTGCCGTCCGGTGACCACGCGGGATCGGTATCGAGGAACCGGTCGCGCGTAATGTTCTCCGGCTTTCCTCCAATCGGCATCACGTAAATATCACCCAGCGCGGCAAACGCAATCTTCGTTCCGTCCGGCGAAATCACGGGCCGCACAATGCCCAGCGCCTTGCGCGGAGCCGTCGAATCGAAGTCGCGCTTTCGCCGCGCATAAGTTCCGTTCACGCGCCGCACCTGGAGCACAGCAGAGAAGGGAATCGTCTCGGCATTCGCGCCACCCAGCGTGCGCCTGCGAATCTTCCCATCGGAGACGTAGTAGAAGCTCCCATCCGGCAACCAGGACACGCGAAACGCAAACGCATTTTCATCGCCCGTGAGCTTCTTGCCATTTGCTTCAAGACTGCTGCTCTCGCGCTCAAGGTTGTGGTACACGATCGTGCCATCCGGTCCCCACGAGGGCGCAGCCGCCTCGCCGCTCGCCGTCGCTGCCTTCCGCGCCAC
>JASIJX010000009.1 GCA_030049955.1 Acidobacteriaceae bacterium | reverse complement strand
GTCGTGAGCTTCTCTGGGGTTGGCTGGGTTGTGGCTGCGCTTCTGGCTACCCCGTCTGCACTCTGCGCGCAAACTGCCCCGGCAGCGAACCAGTGGGTTCTGAATAACGGGCTTGTCAGCCGCACCATCGCTTTCGATGTGCATGACGGCATCGTGACGCGAAGCTGGCAGAATTTGGTGGATGCTCACGAGTTTATCGATCCCACAGAGGAGACGATGGACAGTTATTACTGTCGTCAATTTCGCTTCGTCGCCAACGGCCACGCCTATACCGGTCTGGCTGATGCTTTTACCCTGGCGAAAGCGGAGGAGAACACCGATTCGACGGGTGCGCGCCATCTGAACCTGGACCTGAGTTCGCGCGACGGGGAATTCGACGTGACGCTCCATTATCTGCTCCCTGCAGGCGCTACCGCCGTTCGCCAGTTCATTGCGATCCATAACCGAACTGCCCAGCCCCGCACCTTAAGCGAACTCTCCGTTGCCTGCGAACCGATTGCACCGGCTCAGCCTGCCGATCTGCTGGCATACGGCGGCTACGGGGAAACCCCCCGTGAAATCTTCTTTACTGGCCGTGCAGACGATGTTGCGATCCTGCTCGAAAATGCCCGCACTGGAGACGGCGTGGCTGTGCTGAGCGAAGTACCGGGGGTGCTCCGGCGCACCGAAGTCGGCGTAATCGGCAAATGGAATCAGTGGAAACCGGGCGTGGACGCCATGTACGATACGGATCTCTTTCCCTTTAAGCGCACGCTTGCACCCAACGAGACGTTCACTACTGCCTCGGTTTCTTTTCTCCTGTACCAGAGGGGAACGGCCCAGGATCCTCACTGGCTCATTCCGCAATATGTGCTGGCGAACATCGCGCGTCCAGAAACTGTGCCGCAATGGATATATAACGACTGGGAGCCGTTCCTCGGCAGGATCGACGCGACCGCCCTCAAAGAGGTCGAGGGCGCCGTAGCGCAGTCCGGCTTCGGAATTTTCTCCGTTGACGATGGATGGGAACAAAAGCGCAACGATAATGACGTCAATGCAGCACGCTTCCCGGACGGGCTTGAACCACTGATGAAAATGGCGCAGCAAAGCGGAATGCAGTTTGGACTTTGGTACCCCTTGGCGGCTGCCGATCGCGATGCCCCGGTTGTGGTAAATCATCCAGAGTGGGTATGCCATGACCAGAACGGTGATATGCGCATGACTCAGGGCCTGGTGCTGATGAATCTTGCCTCGCCTTTTCGCGATGACGTGCTTGAGCGGCTTTCGACTCAAGTCCGCCGCTATAACCTGCGCTATCTCAAGTTGGACCTGACAACCGTCTTCAATGTTTACGGCGAGCAGCCCGTCTGTTTCGGGCCCAAGGGTGAGCACGGGGCCAATTGGGCCGATCACGAAATAATTCCCCGCGGCTACGAGGCGCTCAGCTTCATCGCGGATCAACTGCATCACCGTTTTCCTGATTTACTCATTGACTACACTTACGAACTCTGGGGCGGCAAGCACCTCATTGACTACGGCCTGCTGCGCGACGTTGATCTCGACTGGCTTAGTAACGTTGGCGATCGCAGCATCAACGATGCCGGTCCGCGGGCGGCCAGGATGCTCCTCGATCAGCGAGGCATGGCGATTCCCGCAGAATCGATGTTAATCGGCAACATCCAGGGAGAAACCGGTTCATGGCGTGTCAGAGCCGCCACGGAAATGGGCTCCGGGCCGGTGATGCTTGGGGATTTCCGCAAGGTTTCGCCGGAGGACCGCGCCCACTACGCAAGCTGGATTGGCCGCTATCGTTCGTTGCGGGAGCAGGTTCCCCTGAACGAATCGTTTTTTCCGCTCGGAGCCTGGCGTCAGCCTCGGAGCAACCAATGGGATGGCTTCGCCCGTTTGTCACACAAGGGAGAAGGGCTGATCATCCTGTTCCGCAACGATGCTCCCGACGCAACGGCGCACTTTAGCATTCCTGGATTTCCGAGCGGCGCCGTAACCGCGGCGGTTTGGGATTCGAGCCAGACTTTCTCCTGGACAGGAGAGCAACTGCGTCGAGGGATCGATGTTCCCCTTTCCGGAATGGATGCTCTGGTTCTTGAAATTAGGCGCACTCAGTAATCTGCGCAGGCATAAGCAGGCATAAATGGCAGCCAACACCCAATCTGGCGAGACCCGAAATGTTCGCACAAAGTCCGTGATGCCCTGAATGCGTCACGAACTGCCCACGGGGTGCAACCATTTCATCATCCCAGCCGGCTTCGACGCCGTATCTGCCATGGCAGTTTTGTGCCACGTCAGTTTGAGAACGAGGAAAGTCTCATTATGCTAAAGGGAATTTCCAAATATATCGGTCCGGAGTTGTTAGCTGTCCTCCACAAAATGGGCCACGGCGACGAAATCGTCCTGGCCGACGCGCATTTTCCCGGACACTCACTCGGCCCGCAAATCGTGCGTGCCGACGGCGTAACCGTGGCGCAGTTGCTCGGCGGTATTCTGCCGCTCTTCGAGCTCGACTCTTACGCACCGCCGCTGATCATGATGCAGATCGTGCCTGGTGATACAGCAGACCCCAGCGTGGAAAGCGACTACATGCAAGTTATTCGCAAGCATTCGCCCTCTGAGCCCGACCCGGTGCGCATTGAGCGTCACGCTTTCTATGATCGAGCCAAAAGTGCATTCGTGATAGTCATGACCGGCGAGCTGCGCAAATATGGAAATCTGCTGCTAAAGAAGGGAGTAACACCGATTTGTGAGTGAGCCTCGCGAAGCAGCCTTCGTCCTTCCCTTGCGCGAGATTGCTGATGAAAGGCTCGTGCAGTATACGGAAAATCCAAACCGACATACAGCTATGGCAAATTCATAAAGCTAACAATGCGATGACGTTATGACTAATCAAGCAATGAAATTTGCGCGTACTGTGCTCGGCGATGTGCCTGCCTCAGAGCTGGGCCACGTCAATGCTCACGAGCATTTGGCTATAAGCAATGGCCTCATCACAGTTCAGCACCCCGAGTATCGCCTGGACAGTCTGGATAAAGCGGTGGAGGAGGTCGAGGATTTCGTCAATGCTGGTGGTCGAACCATCGTCGACTGTGCTCCATGCGGTGTGGGCCGCAATCCCGACATTCTTGTCAACGTGGCTCGTTCGACGGGTGTCCGCATCATAGCGGCTACTGGGCTGCACAAAGACAGCTACTACCTCGATTCACATTGGAGGTTCCGCTACACCACTGAACAAATGGCAAACCTGTGGGCGGAAGAGATCGAAGACGGCATGGAGATCTCCGGCTACGAAGGGCCGCTCATTTTTCGTAGCTCGGCGCGAGCCGGAGTTATCAAGATAGCCACCGACTACCAACGGATTTCAAAAGCTACGCGCGTTGCATGCGAGGCCGCCGCCCTTGCGCATCATCGTACGGGCGCCCCTATCCTGACGCACAGCGACGTGGGCACCATGATGCTTGAGCAGATCGAGTTGTTTCGTTCCTTGGGCGTTGCTCCTCGCCACCTCATCATCTCTCATGCGGATCGTAACCCTGATTGGGTGCTGCACCGCGACGTTGCGCAATCCGGAGCATTTATGGAATATGACTGCCCGGGGAGAGTTAAGTACTTTCCGGAAATTACTATTGTCAATTTGCTCGCAAAAATGTTTGAGCTCTTTCTGGGAGCACATATCGTGCTCGGCGGCGATAATGCTCATCGTTCGTACTCGCGCGCTTACGGCGGCGGACCGGGCATTTCGTATATCTTTCGGAAATTTATCCCAAGGCTCAAGAGGGATGGCTTTAGCGATGAGCAGATCTGCGCCCTCACCGTGAACAATCCCGCAGAATCTTTCTCGTTTGCAATGGAACGGGAAATTCCAATTGTTACTGAAAGCAATGAGACCAAACTGGCGCACAATCCGTGATTGTCTACTCCTTTCATACTTGTTCTTGATGGGTTCGAATTAGGAATTCGAGATGGGTTAATCATGAGGTTTTTGATTGCAATGACGGGCAAAGTTCTGGTCCATTCTCTTTCCGATCTTCTTGAGATGCGTGATGATGACCTATAAATTCCAGGTGGCGGCGGCAGTTACGTTATGGTGGGGAATGATCGCTGCCGGCGCGCAAGACCAGCCGCAACCGATTTACCTGAATCCAAACCTGCCTGCGCAGCAGCGCGCTGAAGATCTTGTTCGGCGAATGACGCTCGAAGAAAAGGCCAGTCAGCTCGTCAATCAGGCGCGAAGCATTCCTCGGCTCGGTATACCGGCTTACGACTGGTCGAGCGAAGTGCTGCACGGCGTAGCCGTAAAAGGGACGACTGAATTCCCGGAGCCAATCGGTCTTGGAGCAACGTTTGATCCCGCAACCATTCATGAGATGGCAGTCGACATCAGTATCGAGGGCCGCATCAACTATGAGATGCGCAGCAGAGAAAATCTGCGTGACGGCGGACCGGACTTCCGGGCGCTGCATCATCACGGGCTGGACTTCTGGTCGCCCAACATCAACATCTTCCGCGATCCACGGTGGGGGCGCGGCCAGGAAACTTATGGCGAAGACCCGTTCCTGACTTCGCGCATGGCTGTCGCATTCATCACCGGGATACAGGGCGACGATCCGAAATATTACCGCGCCATCGCCACGCCAAAGCACTACGCCGCGCACAGCGGGCCTGAGTCTACGCGCCACGTAGCCGACATCACGGCAAGCAAGCACGACGAAATGGATACCTATCTGCCCGCGTTCCGCGCCGCGATCGTCGATGGGAAAGCCGCATCCATAATGTGCGCCTACAACAGCATCAACGGCCAACCGGCGTGTGCCAACCAATTTCTGCTCGAAGACCTGCTGCGCGACAAATGGAATTTTCAGGGTTATGTGGTCTCTGATTGCGGGGCAGTGGAAGACATCTTCAGTGGCCATCATTACGAGCCTACACAGCCGCAAGCTTCGGCCATCAGCCTGATTCGCGGAGTAGATCTCGATTGCAGCTATGTTTGGTTTGTCGATGATGACCGCAACTACAAGCCTTATCTCGATGCAGTCCGCGAAGGCTTCCTTAAAGAAAGCGTGGTCGACCAGGCTCTGATTCGCCTGTTCACTGCCCGCATCAAGCTGGGTATGTTCGATCCGCCGTCATCGGCGCCATTTGCGAAAATTTCGCACGGTGAGTTGAACAGTGCCGCACATCGCGCGCTGGCTCTCAAACTGGCTGACGAGTCGATGGTGCTGTTGAAGAATGACGGCGTGCTGCCGCTGAAGACTTCGGGCATCCGAATTGCCGTAATCGGACCCTTGACGGACCAGACGCGAGTTCTGTTGGGCAACTACAGCGGCACGCCCACGCACACGGTTTCAATTTTGGAGGGGCTGCGAAAGGAGTTTTCCGGCGACACCATCGATTACGTGCCGGGGACGGATTTTCTTCTGCACGAGCATCCCGAGCCGCGGCCTAACGGTTGGTCTCGGGAAGATCTGACACCCGATCCGGCGGCCATTGCGGCGGCTCGAAATGCAGACGTGGTGGTCGCCGTGGTGGGTATTACCAGCCAGCTGGAAGGCGAAGAAATGAAAGTAGAGGAGCCGGGGTTCAACGGTGGCGACCGCACCAGCCTCGACCTGCCGCTACCTGAGGAGAACTTGATTCGGGCCGTGGCGGCAACCGGCAAACCTTTGGTAGTGGTGCTGACCAATGGCAGCGCCCTGGCCGTGAACTGGGCGCACCAGCATGCGAATGCGATCCTCGAGGCGTGGTATCCCGGCGAAGAAGGCGGAACGGCCGTGGCCGCCACGCTCTCTGGCCGCAACAATCCCGCGGGCCGGCTGCCGGTGACTTTCTACAAGGACGTGAGCCAGTTACCCCCTTTCGATGATTACGCAATGGCAAGCCGCACTTACCGCTATTTCCGGGGGACCCCGCTTTATCCGTTTGGATACGGATTGAGCTATACAACGTTCTCCTTCAGTGGACTGACAATTCCACAAAAGACCATTCAAGCCGGTGACTCGTTGATTGCCGAAGTTACCGTGACGAACACAGGAGCTGTGGCTGGCGACGAAGTGGCGCAGCTTTATCTCGGCTTCCCTGATGTGGCCGGAGCGCCGTTGCGTGCGCTGCGAGGCTTCGAGCGGATTCATCTTGGCCCTGGAGAATCGCAGCGGGTGCGTTTCGAGCTTAAGCCGCGAGATTTGAGCATGGTGACTCAAGCCGGTGATCCGATTGTCGCCGCGGGTAAGTACACAATTTTCGTAGGCGGAGGGCAGCCAGGAACCGGCGTACAGGTGGGCGTCGCTGGCTTCCAGGTTAAAGGAACTCTAACGCTCCCTGAGTAGCGGCGGACGCCATCGGATGAAACGAGGTTCAAATTGAACGCAAGTCCGCGTAGTATGGTTCGTCATTGCCCGCCCGGCGCCAAACCGGTGATGGCGGCTATCCAGGATGCTGGCATTCTGGCGGCGATTCGCGTGGATGTTGTCGCTGATGCCTTAAAGGCAGTCGACGCTCTCTACGAAGCAGGATTGACTGTTTGCGAGATCGCCATGAGTTCACCTCATACCGTCAGGATTCTCGACGCAGTCATCGACCATACTGAAAATCGCATGAGCGTTGGAGCGGGCACGGTGCTGGATACCCAAACAGCGGCGCGCTGCGTGCAAGCAGGCGCGCAATTCATTGTCAGTCCAACACTCAACCGCTCCGTTGTCCGCTACTGCCGCAGATACAGCATTCCAGTGATCCCTGGCGCTTTCACCCCGACGGAGATCCTTGCTGCATGGGAGGCGGGGGCGAGCTGCGTAAAGGTATT
>JASIJX010000489.1 GCA_030049955.1 Acidobacteriaceae bacterium | reverse complement strand
CGCAACTTGCGATGCGCTGCCAGCATGCCGCGGGTAAGCGATCCGTAGGTCCGCTCCATTTCCACCAGCCGGGGCAGCACTGTGCGCGCGCTCAATTCGGTCGCATCTCCGCCGTAGATTCCGCTGAGCAGCGGATCCGCGAGCCGGTCCACGGCCTCGGCGCCGTAATGCCGCTCCACCAGCGCGGCCACGGACTCATCGCCTTCGCCGGTTCGCGGCGGATGCAGCAGTTCGAGACCCATGCGGATTTTTGTGCGCAAGCTGAACAACCGAGTTGTCGCCGTCGGCCACAGACGGGTCGGAACGAGGAACATCAACCCGTCAGGCAGCGGGACCATCCGGTTCTTCACTACGATGTGCGTCTTGCGCGCGGAATCGTTGGACGGGATCAGCTCCGCGCCCAGGCCCAGTTCGCGGCACAGCTCAGAAGCTGCCGACTTTTCGGTGAGGAATGAATCGGGGCCCTGCTCGAGCACTGCTCCGTCCACAATCTGCGAGGCCAGCGTTCCGCCTAGCCGCGGCCGCGCCTCATACAGCGTATACTCGACGGACCGGCCATCCGCGCGCGCATTCTCCAATTCGTACGCAGCAGCGAGCCCTGCAATGCCGCCGCCGATGATTCCGATGCGCATTCAAGCTAATTATCCCATCTTTAAAGATGCCCCTGCCGATCGAGGGATCTTGTGAATTGAGTCACATCTGGAATCGGTCCCATCGCCTTAAACAGCAGGCACGAAGCCGGGGCGGCGCAATGGTTCTGCCTGCGCCGCGCGATGCTTTTGTGTTCTCCGGAGCCGTACGCCCGCGTTGGAGCCGGCCTTGCGGTTAAACGCTGATGCCAACCTTGTTGCGCGGCCAGAGCGGGCGCATGGCTTCGTGGTTCACAACCGGCTCGCCGTCGCACTCCACTTCAATCACCGTTGCCGGCTGATCGGGCGCTTGCATGGGCAACCCGGTAAGGCGCAGTGTGAATTCGTCCTGCGTAAACTCGACCTTTTGGCCGGTTTTGAGCAGCCGCGCGGAGAGAGCTTTGGGCTTAAGGCCGCCGATGGCGACTACCACCTCCGGCTGATAGAAGCTGAGCCACTCGGCAGCGGGCGTGTGGCCGGGCCAGAAGTGAGTGTGGATGTAAAGCGTGTTGCCGCGGCGGGTGAAGTTCGAGTTGTCATTGACCTGCAGGTCGCCACGCTCGGTGCCGTAGATGGCTTCTCCGTTGGTATCGAGCCAGCGGCCGACCTGGTCGAGAATCTCGACGCTGGGCGGCGGCACGGAGCCATCAGGCTCGGGGCCGATGTTGAGCAGGTAATTGCCGCCGCCGCGCGCGCAGGTGGCCAGGTTGTCGACAATCAGTTTGGGCGTCTTCCAGGCGTCGTCTCCGCGGTTGAATCCCCAACTGTCGTTCAGGGTCATGCAAGTCTCCCACGCGCGACCGGCTTCAGATGCCTGGATGTGCTGCTCGGGCGTGGCGAAATCGCCGTCGAGCCGGTTTCGGTTGTTGACGATGATGTCGGGCTGCAACGAGAAGACCATTTCGTTCATGCGCTCGGACTCCCACTGCTCGGCGTTGAGCGGCCAGGCCACGTCGTACCAGAGAACATCGATCTTGCCGTAGTTGGTCATCAGCTCACGGATCAGGCCGTGGGTGTAGTCGACGAAACGGCGGCGGGCAGCCTCGTCGGTTTTGCAGATGGCGCCGTCGGGGTGATGCCAGTCCATGAGCGAGTAATAGAAGCCCACGTGCAAGCCTTCGGCGCGTGCGGCCTCCACGAACTCGCGGACAAGATCGCGGCCGGGTCCCTGCTGCGCGGCGTTGTAGTCGGTGAGCTTTGTGTCCCACATGCAGAAGCCTTCGTGATGCTTGGTGGTCATCACCATGTACTTCTGGCCGGCGCGGCGGGCAAGGCGCGCCCATTCGCGTGCGGCGTTGGGTTTGGGCTTGAAATGCTTCGCGAGCAACTCGTATTGCAGCAGTGGAACGCCTTCCTGTTCCTTTGCCCACTCATGCTGGCCGATGACGCTGTAAAGGCCCCAGTGGATGAACATGCCGAACTTTGCCTGGTGCCACCACTGCATGCGCTGGGCGCGAGTGGCTGCCTGGCGCAGATCAGTAGGCGTGGGCGCTTGCGGCGCGGGCTGATCCTGCGCATGGATGGGAAGAGAATCGATGCCTGCGGCGGCCATTGCGGCTGCGCCGGCTGCTCCAAATTGTTTGAGAAAGTCCCGGCGGGAATTTTCGATACCGTTCATCTGCGCCTCCATGCGCGGGTTCGCGTACGTGGGTTGGGAATGAAGGTTGATTTTGCAAGGAGCCACTATAGCAGACGGAACAGGAACGGCAGGCCCTGGCTTGGGCGGATTAGATTTCGAGCGGGCGCTCGGGATGCACAAGCATCCAGGACAAGGCGCCGACGAAGACGAACGCTGCGGCGACGGTGAACGGCATTTTCCAGTTAAAGTGCAGGGCGAGCCATGGGGTAAATGAAGCCGTGAGCGCCGCCCCGATCTGGCAGCTCATGTTGACCAGCGCCGAGAAGACGCCGGAGTTGTTGCCGGCCAGCTCAGTGGAGACCGACCAGAACGAACTTTGCGAGAAGTAGAGGCATCCGGCCCCGAGGGCGAGCAGGACGGCAGCAGTGAAGGCGGCGTGCACGCGCGAACCGGCAAGGAGGAAGACGCCGGTTGCGAGCATGGCGGCGAAGGCAAGCCAGCAACGGCCGGCCCTGAGGCCAACGGCGCGGGTCAGGCGATCCGACACGAACCCGCCAGCCAGGCAGAAGACCGTCATGCACAGGAATGGCAGCATGGTGAATAAGGCGCTGGTGTGGAGATCAAGGCCGCGGGCTTGCGCCATATAGAGATAAAACCAACTGAAAAAGATCCAGGATGTGTAGCCGTAGGCGAAGTAGCTGAGCATGAGGGCGACGAGGTCGATACGGGAGAAGATGGCGCGCCAGCTGATCCTGCGGTCTTCGATCCGATCTTCAGCCTTGTTCGAGATTCGTTTTAAGACGCGCTGCGAGGGCGGAGCGGAAAATGAGGTGAGGCCGGCGGCGATCTCGTCGCGTTCTGCGGCGGTGACAGCGGGATGGTGTTCCGGCCTGTCGCGTGCGATGGTCCACCAGATGGCGGCGCCGGTGAGGCCGAGCGCGGCGTCGAACCAAAAGGCGGCGCGCCAGTTGAAGCGGAGGATGATCCAAGTGAGAAGCGGAGGCGTGAGGCCGCTGCCTGCGCCCACGCCGGCGAAAATGAGGCCGTTGACAAAGCCGCGCTCCTTCTGCGGCACCCAGTGGGCAACGAACTGGTTGGCGGAGGGATAGATTACGGCTTCAGCAACGCCGAGTGCACAGCGCACGGCGATGAGCAGCAGAACAGCGCTTGGAAAGCCAGCAGGCAGCAGCGCGGTGCAGATATTGCAGATAGCCCAGACGAGAACGCCGAAAGCGATCACACGGCGCGGACCAAGGCGCACCGCGAGCACGCCCGCGGGAAGCTGGAAGCTGGCATAGCCGACGAGGAAGGCAGAGGCGATCCAGCCGAGCTGCTGGTCGCCGATGCCGAACTGCGCAATCAGTGCGGGTCCGGCAATGGAGACGCTGGTGCGATCAATAAAAGAGAAAGCGCTGAGGACAAAAAGCCAGGAGCACAGGAAGAAACGGATGCGGATGCGGCGCTGGACAGGGATGGCGACGGGCATCGGGGTACAACTTTAGCACGATTGATGGCGGCCGGAGCCAATAACCGGCCGGCCCGACCGCGCTGATCTGGCGACCCGTTGACTCACTTGCTTTCCACGTGCGCCCGCGCCAGCATGTAATCCACGGCCGGCTGCAGCTCCGCAGGCGTCACATCCTCCACCACGCCTGCATTGCCAATGCCCAGCGGCAAAACGAATCGCCGCACCCCACCGATGTTTTTCTTGTCGCCTGCTGTGGCCGCCACGATTTTTGCCGTGCGTAGTTTGAGGGCCGGCAACGGTCCATAGCGATAGATGAGCCGCTCGAGACGCTCCATTTGGGCAGCGCTGATGGTTCCCCGCCGCCGCGCGACGTACAGAGCGGCAACCATGCCCCACGCCACCGCCTCGCCATGCAGCATCGCCTTGTATCCTGTGGCCTGCTCGAGCGCGTGCCCGACCGTGTGGCCAAAGTTCAAAATCATCCTGAGGCCGCTCTCGCGCTCGTCCTTGTTTACCACGCCGGCCTTCATCTTGATCGACGCGGCAATCACCTTCTCCAAAGCTTTGGTATCACGGTCCAGCACGGCTTCGGCGTGTTCTTCCATGTAGCGCACAAGCGCGCGGTCGCGAATGATTCCTGCCTTCACGCTTTCCATCAGCCCTGCACGCAACTCGCGGTCCGGCAGCGTGCCCAGCACACCGATATCGGCAAACACCGCACGCGGATGGTGAAAGCTGCCGACAAGATTCTTGCCCTCAGGCAAGTTGACGCCCACCTTACCGCCGACGCTCGAATCCACCTGAGCCAGCAGCGTGGTGGGCACCTGCACGTAGGGAATGCCGCGCATAAAGATCGACGCGAGGAAACCGCCCACGTCGCCCACGATTCCGCCGCCAAAGGCAATCAAAAGCGAGCCGCGATCGCCGCCCGCCTCAGCCATCTCGCGCAGCAGAGTTTCAACGCTGCGCATGTTCTTATGCTTTTCGCCCGGTGGCAGAAAGAGCACCACGGGCGGCTCGGCAAATGAGCTTAGAAACTGCTCGCTCCACAGTGCCCAGATGGCCGGCGAGGTGAGAACAAAGATCGTACGCGCACGGCCGCCTGGATGCTTCAGCCGGCCGACGACTTTTTCCATTCGCGGGGCCAGCGTCTCAAGCAGTCCACTGCCCGCGTACACGTCATATTTCGCCGAAGGTGTTTCTACACGAATCGTCTGCACAGTGCTTTCATCATAGAAGACCCGAGCTCACACGCTGAGAACGCCTTCGATGAAACACTTGTTAGTCCCAGGCGAGCGAGCCGCCCGTCTGATACTCAACCACTCGCGTCTCGAAAAAGTTCTTCTCTTTTTTGAGATCCATGGCTTCGGACATCCACGGGAAAGGGTTCTGCGTTTCAGGAAAGACGGGCGCGATACCTAGCTGGGCGCAGCGCCGGTTGGCAATGAAGTGCATGTAC
>JASIJX010000488.1 GCA_030049955.1 Acidobacteriaceae bacterium | reverse complement strand
CCCTTCCGCCCGGGCATCGGCATCCTCGTCAAGCAGAGCTACGCGGCCGTGCTGCCGGTGGGCTTGCGCGGCATTGGCGACCTGAAGGTCAGCCAGCACTGGTTCCGCTCCGGCAAGCTCGAAGTCCGTGTCGGCGAACCCATCGCGTTCCCCGAGCAGGCCACCGAATCCGAAATCACCGAGCGCCTGCACTCCGAAGTTGCCAGGTTGATGAATGGCGAGTAATAAGCAGTCGCTCCGTCTAACCCCTGCAGTGTCATCCTGAGCGAAGCGAAGGATCTGCAGTTGCTTTTTCTCAGCCGGCGTTAGAAACCAACCCATCCCCAAGCCTGCCCGAACCATGGGACAAACCCCTCTACCACGGTGCTATTCTCAAATTTGAAGCGTCCCTCTGTTGTGCTCACTCCGTCCTCAATCTTCTCTTTCCGGCTGCGGAGATCTGCGTGTCTGGCGCTGCCCGCGCTGGCTCTGGCCTTTTGCGCCGGCTGCGGCCGCATGCACCACGAAGATGTCGAAAAGGTCTACGTCTCGGCGCCGGAAACTTACCTGCGCGACCGCGTGGCCGCCGTTTCCGCCCGCACAGGCGAAGTGACGAACGGCGAGGCGCTGGTGGTGCTCGAACACGGCCGCCGCTTCCTGCGCGTGCGCACGCCAAAGAACGAAACCGGCTGGGTGGAAGATCACATGGTCATTGACCAGAAGGTCTATGACGGGTTCAAGCAGCTCGCCGCCGAACATAAGAACGATCAGCCGTTCGCCACCGCCACGCTTTCCGACGACCTTTACATGCACCTCACGCCGGGACGCGACACCGAGCACTTTTACCTGCTGCCCGGCAATACGAAGGTCCAACTGCTCGAGCGCGGTTCGGTGCCCAAGGTCGCAGCTGGCGCAGCTACGGCCGAGTTGGCGAAACTCGCAGAGACGGCAAAAGGCGACAAGGACAAAGAGCAGCCTGCCCCACCCGTTATGGAAGATTGGTGGCTGGCCCGCGATCCCCAGGGCCACACCGGCTGGCTGCTGGCCAGCCGCGCCTACGTCGACGTGCCCGACGACATCGAGCAGTACGGCGAAGGCCAGCTCTTTGTCGGCGCCTGGAAGATTGCCAGCGTGTACGACCCCGAGTCCGACGCGCCCAACCATGAGGCACCCGAGTACCTCACGCTGCTCGCGCCGCCCAAGTCCGGCCAGCCCTTCGATTTCGATCAGGTGCGCGTCTTCACCTGGAGCCGCATTCACCACCGCTACGAAACCGGCTTCCGACTGCACCCCATCCAGGGCTTTCTGCCCGTAAAGATCTTCACCGCGCCCACGCCGCAGGGCCCTGTGCCGGCCTTCAGCTTCATGCTCGCCGGCCCAGACCCGAATTCTGCCCAGATCATCACCGATCCCTCCACCGGCGTCATGCGTCCCGCCGTTCCACGCACCATCGAGTACGAAATGATCGACACCCAGGTCAAGCGCATCGGCGCCGACACTGCGCCCATTCCCACCAGGCACAATGAGGAAAAAGAGCAGGCAGCGGCAAAGCGAAAGGTCAGCGCACACCGGCGCAATTAGAGAAATTCAGCCCTGGTCCTGATCCTGGTCCAGATTCCGCTTCACCGGTTTTGCCCGACCTTCTCCGCGTTTTTTTCTAGTGCAAAGTTCTTCCATCCAATCGCACCAGTCCTCGCCGCGCCCCGTCTGCCCGAATTCCTGCAACAATGTGCGCTCTGCTGCGTCTAAAAAACAAAGCAGTTCACGCAGTGGCCCCATTTCTAATGTTCATCTGCGGCCAACTCCGGCCGGTTCATCTGTCTTGCCAATTTTTAACCAAGGACCGGTGAAGATGACGCGAACTATTCTCTCTTCCCGCCGCGCGATTTCCCGTCTTGCGGTCTGGATGATCTCGCTGGGCGCAGCGCTCTCTGTCCTCGCCGTGGCGCTGTTCCTGCAGTGGTTCATTTACACCGACTGGATGCACCGCAACGGTCAACTCCGCATCGTCGGCGCCGTGCTCGCCGCCGTGGTCACCTGGATCGTCGTAATGCGCTGGCAACAGGCAGCGCGCCGCCGCCAGCTCGAGCTGCTTCAGCGGTTCGAAACCATCCGATGGATGAACGACCGCATACGCAACGCCCTGCAGAGCATCGACCTGCTGGCCTTTACCCACTCCAAGGCTGCCGAGCAGGTCCGAGCCTCGGTCGACACCATCGCCGCAGTCCTCTCTGAAGTGCAGCACCAAACCGGCAACCCTCCCTCACCCGCCGCGGCAGCTGCCGGCAAAAAACCCGCGCAGTCAGTCGAGTTATCCGAGGAAGCTCAGAGCACTTTGTCCGGAAGATCGGCACGGAGCTAACTTCGCTTTCATCTCCCCTCACTTCGCAAAGAACTCCCCATGCCCGCCGTTCGCCCACGGATTGTACTGCGCCGCGAACTGCGCCCGGTGCTGCGTCGACGGATGGTTATAGAGCCAGAACTCGATGAACCGGTTCGGTTTAGGGTCTTCGAGCCACGCCTCACCCAGGTGGTTGAAGGCGCTCACCGCCGTCTTCTGCGGGTCGGCGACGATACCGTGGATCGCCTCCTGCCCGTA
>JASIJX010000487.1 GCA_030049955.1 Acidobacteriaceae bacterium | reverse complement strand
AGCCTTGAGAACCCGCCCATTCGGTGTTTGTTTGTCGATAGGAATGGCACTCAGGTCGTTCAGGTGCGTTCGGGTGCATTCGTTCGCAATTGGCGCGCACGGCCGCAAAACAACAATTACCCACACTACGCAGCGATTCGTCCGTCATTCGAAACAGATTTCCAAATTTTTGACAAGTTCTTGAAGGATTTCAGATTTCCCCCATTGGAAGTCTGGAAATGTGAAGTGACATATGTCAATCACTTCATTCAGGGGCGCGAATGGGAAGACATTCTCTCGTTCAGCAAAATCGTGCCGATTTTCTGTCCGAGTGAAGTTTCCGGGTTGCTCTCAAATTTGTCTCAGGCGCGATTTGCTCTTGGTTTTGAGCTGCCAGAGGACGCTGGAACACTACAAGTGGAGCTTGTTCCTGTTATCTCTCCCGAGGGTAAACAGGTCATGCAATTGAGCCTGACTGCCGTCGGCAAGCCGAAAGGAAGCGACCTCAAGAGCATTCTCGAATGGTTGGATAAAGGACACTACGCGGTCGTCAAAGGCTTTTCTGAATTCACATCAGTCAACACTCAACGGGAATATTGGAGACGCGAATGATACTGATGACACTTCCACCGACGGTTGAAGTCAGGGAGGATTACAAGCGTTCTGATTATGATTCTCCGTCGGACCTTGTTGTCTGGGCTGTGCCGACCGGTACTACTCACAATTTCGGTTCTTGGAAAAGTGAGGTGTTTGCGCGCATTGCAAAGCTGGAACGCGGCCCTTCTGTCGCCGGGCTTGGAAACCTTCGGCTATCGGAGGATGCAGCGCGCCAATTGCGCCTGCAAGTGGATAGCGTGGGTATCCAATCTCTTCCTTACCCTTCCATTGTTCCCTTGTCAGGGGAAGGTGTTCAGATAGATTGGCGCAGCGGTACGAGAGCTGTTGAAGTAACCGCTTTTGCAGATGGCGAACTGGTATTCGAAGCTACAGAGGCCGGTGCTTCAATAGAACTGACGGGCCTCGAAAATCTGGACGCCTATCTCAAGTGGCTTGTCGGACTCCCTTGGCTCCCGAACCAATATGCCACGGCGCGATGATATCGAGGTCACTGGCCATACAGTTTTGTTAAGAGCCGTCCATCCGGATTGGACATGTTTCGAGAAGGATGTTGAACGGCTGACTTCCGCGACCTTCAAGGACGGTCACCAAGAAGCATCGTGCTTCATCGAACACGAGGTGGGCGGCTTGACCGCGTTTCAGACGCAGATTCTCCCGCAACTGTCTGCGGAGGCTGGGGTCACGCTTGGAATCGCTGCGATCAGCGCTTCGATTGTGAGGGCTGCAGGTCTATGGATTTATCGAAAGCCGGAAGAATTCGAAAATAATCCTGCCCACGTCGTAATCTGTCCGCCGGACAGCATGTCCAAGAGCAAATACGCGAAAAGTGCCGGGGGACTGGCTCCAGAAGCAACATTGATCCTCTCTCCCACAAAGTGCGATCCATCAGCACGCAGACCTTGTCCCTGACAACGAATAATCAACCGTCCGAGTGTGGGGACTTTTGTGGGTAGTACCTGCTTTTTGGCCTTTGTAGCCGCTTGGACAGCAATCAGCTAAGTCGCTTGTTTTACAGCCCTTTACAAAATCCGACAAAATGCCCAAAATGTCCTCGGGAGGTCTGCAAAACCTTTATGCGCCGGTTCGATCCCGGCCCGCGCCTCCAATTCTTCCTTGCAGTTTTCCTTCCCTACAAGAATTTCAGAAATTTATTTATGCAAATTGGCACGATTTCCCCGCATTTCCAGGGGTGTGCTTTTTTCGTGAATTTCCGTGCTTTCTCTGCCGAAACAGCGCAATTTTAGGGCGGTGCTCCTTACAGTCAGGCAGCGGCATGCCCAAGCATCTTGCCTGGCCGGATGGGACAGAAACAAATACCGCTCCAGTAGATCGATGTTTTGCTATGCTTCACTGGTCCCACAGAACACTTAGCTACCTGAGTACTGCACGGATCCGGCAATCGGTATGTAAGCTTTGGCCAACTGACCGCGAGATGATCGTGTGGCACAGGAGTCTTTTCGTTTCCCAGCAAGAAGCACAAAAGACATGCTTCGTAGCCGTTCTCTATTTTGGCTGGCGTGTGATAGCCGTCGATTCTCGTGCAATTTCATTCCTCGTACCTTCCGGATGTTGACTCCCGCTCTTCTGGGACTGGCTGCTTTCTGCGGTGCTGAAGCAGTGGCGCAATCGCCCGCAGCAACCACGACGTCAATCGCGGTTACATCGAGTGGGACCGCCGTGACGAGCGTGAGCGCGGGAACAGTGGTGACGTTAACAGCCGCAGTACAGTCGGGCGCGAATTCGGTCACCAAAGGGCAGGTGAATTTTTGCGACGCCTCGGCTAGCTATTGCACGGACATTCATCTGCTGGGAACGGCGCAGTTGACCAGCGCGGGAACGGCGACTCTGAAGCTTCGCCCGGGAATTGGGAGCCATAGCTACAAGGCTGTGTTCCCAGGTACCAACATCTATTCCGGTAGTGTGTCTGGAGCGTCGGCCTTGACCGCGACCGGAACCATTCCGTCGCTTGCGACCGCTGCAACAATCAACCAGACCGGGAGCTGGGGAGCGTATACGCTCTCGGCCACAGTGACAGAAACCGGGAATATTGCCCCACCCACAGGATTGGTCTCATTCCTGGATACTAATTATGGAAACGCGGTTCTTGGTACGGGAATTCTCGGCTCCGCAACGCGCGGCGTGAACTGGACGACCGTGGACAGCAGCGCCCCGAGCGTCGCCGCCGTCTTCTTTGCCGTGGCGGATCTAAACGGGGACGGAATTCCGGATCTATTCGTGAAGGATTACTTCGGCACTTACGACGTGCTGCTCGGCAAGGGAGATGGAACCTTCACGGTGTTGGGGTCTCCCTTCGGTCCAACAAGCGAGACTGGTTCATTCATCGTGGGCGATTTCAATAATGATGGAATCCCTGATGTTGCCGCTATCAATGCGGCCGAATACGCGTCGAGTGGCACCATAACGATCTTCCTTGGAAATGGCGACGGCACTTTTACTGTGTTGGGCTCCAGTCCGGCGATTGGAATGAATCCCAGTGGGATCGCTGCGGCAGATATCAATGGGGACGGGAATGTCGATCTGGCCGTAAGCCAGACGGATTCCTCCGGCAACGGACAGATAGTGGTCTTTTTCGGCAACGGCGACGGGACATTCACCCAGGCTTCATCCACGACTTCAGTAACCTCGACCGCCAGTTCTATCATTCCGGCTGACGTAAACGGCGACGGCAAGATCGACCTCGTTCTGAGCGGCATTGGACAAAGCGGAATCACTATTCTTCTGGGCAACGGCGACGGCACGTTCACAGAGCTTGCGGGCCCTAGCCAGGCGGGCGAAGCGACCGCGTCCGTAGCGGATGTGAACAACGACGGCATTCCCGACCTGGTCTTTCCGGCTGCTAATACTTCGTACCTGACAGTCTTTCTCGGGAATGGCGATGGCACTTTTACTGAGGCCCCCTCGAGCCCGAATGTGAACTTGCAGATTGGCAGCGCCGTGATCGGGGATTTAAACCAGGATGGAATTCCGGATGTCGTGTACACCAATGGCGATGGCGCCGGAGTATTGTTTGGAAAAGGAGACGGGAGTTTCGTTCAAGCGCCCGCGACAATCGCATATCCCTACGATTTCAGCGGCAATCTCGTGGTTGCCGATTTTAATGGAGATGGTTGGCCCGACGTGCTGACCATCGATGGAAACACCCGAACGGTAGAGGATTCGCTCACCCAGCCGACTGAAACGGCTACCGCATCCGCAAACGTGTCTATCCCTGTCGCCGGCGCGCACCTTGCAGACGCCAGTTACCCAGGAGACTCAAACTACAACTCGAGCACCTCCGGAACCGTGTCGTTGTGGGGAGCGCCTCCGGTCACGACCACAGCTTTAACGGTCACATCAGGAGGAAGTGCGGTCTCATCGGTAACCACCGGTACTGCAGTCACACTCACCGCGACCGTCACTGCCGGGGCGAACCCGGTAACCGCGGGTCAGGTAGATTTCTGCGATGCCTCTGCGACCTCCTGCTCAGACATCCACTTACTCGGAACCGTTGCCCTTTCGAGCAATGGAACCGCCGCATTTAACTTCGTTCCCGGCCCCGGATCGCACAGTTATAAAGCCGTTTTCGTTGAGGATGGCTACGGTCTTACCAGTTCGTCTGCGGCAGCATCGCTAACCGTGGGCCCGGCTCCTGCCGTCTCCTACTCCGACACGATCGCAATCTCCAATGGAGGAACCACAGGAGATTACTCATTGACCGCGACTGTGGTCGGGTATGGAGGATCGGCTCCGCCCACGGGCAATGTTTCATTCCTGGATACGAGCTTTGGAAACGCTCAACTGGCAGCCGCGACGTTGGGGAGCAGCACGGCGGGAGTCGGATGGCTTATTTCGCAGACGCAGGCCGCGGGCGGTGACCTGGTTGCCGAAGCAGTTGGCGACTTTAACCAGGATGGCATTCCAGACGTGGCCGTGCTCTGGACAAACAGTTCAACTGGCGGTCTGTCGGTCACGATCTTCACAGGAAAGGGCGACGGGACCTTCACTGCCGGGACATCAATCTCAACTGGAATCAGCGACGCGACGGGCCCATATATGATCACGGGCGACTTCAATGGCGACGGCAAGACGGACCTGGCAATTCTGACTATGGGTAGCACCAGCTTCACGAACTCCGTCACGATCCTGCTGAGCAATGGGGACGGAACATTCGCTGCACCACAAACCAGCGCGGCGTTCAACCAGCCCAACAGCGGCGGAGATGTTTATTTCGGATCGATGACCGCCGCCGATTTCAATGGGGACGGCAAGCTCGATCTGGCTATCGTGGGTGATTGTGTTGCGTCCTGCGGCGTCACTATTCTTTTGGGAAATGGGGACGGGACCTTTGGCGCCGGAACTACCCTTGCCTCAACACAGGCCTTCGGGCAGATTGCGACTGGAGATTTCAACGGCGACGGAATTCCGGATCTGATCGCAACGAATTACTTTGAAGACAACAGTAGCCCAACCATCTTTCTTGGAAAAGGGGACGGGACGTTTACTGCGGCGGCAGCGTCCTTCACCCTGGACTACTTTCCCACCTCCATAGTCGTCGGGGATTTCAATGGGGACGGCGTTCTGGATCTCGCTTTTTCAGACCTGAGTGGTGTAGAGATTGCTCTGGGCAATGGAGATGGAACGTTCAATGAAACTGCAGCGAGCCCAATTAGTGTTCCTAGCGAACTCTATAGCGTAATTGCGGGGGACTTCAACCAGGACGGTAAGGTGGATCTGGCAGGCGTAGACAACTACAACGACCGGATCGTTCTTCTGATCGGCGCTGGAGATGGGACGTTTACGGTTACACCTACCACGCCTGTCGTGAGCCAGGACTTCCTTGGTCCGTTTGCCATCGCAGCCGCCGATTTCAACGAGGATGGAGCGCCTGATCTGGCAATGTTGACCAAGAACACTGTTACGGCGTCGATCCTCATCAACGAGCCGACCGAGACGGCAACGGCGAGTGTGACCGGGATCGCTCCGGTAGGCGCAGGAACTCACAACGTGGAGGCGAGTTATGCAGGAGACAGCAACTATGGCTCTGGCGTCTCCGGCACAGTGGCGCTTACGGCTGGGCTGGCGCCTCTTGTCATTTCGCCCACCCCAGGGTCCTATTCTTCGGCCCAGACGTTGACTATCTCAGAATCCATACCCGGCGCGACGATCTACTACGAAGCTATTGGACCAGTTAGCACGAACGGCTTTGTACAGTACACAGGGCCGATCACGCTGAATGCCCAAGGAACGGAAATGATCGAGGCCTATGCAACTGAGACGGGATACCAATCGTCCAACTACGCGAGTGCAACCTACTCTCTGAATATCGCGATCGCTGCCACCCCGGTCATAACTCCCGCAGGCGGAAGCTATACGAGCCCGCAATCCGTAACCATTACCGACGCGACCACTGGCGCTACCATTTACTACACCACGGACGGCACCAACCCGACCACAAGCTCAACCGTATATGCGGGACCGATCACAGTAGCATCTTCGGAAACGATTAACGCTGTGGCCGTGGCTACGGGATTTACAGAGAGCGCCGTGGCCAGCGCCGTCTACACCATCAATGCTCCGACGCCGACGCTGGGCAACCTGTCCCCAGCATTTGTGGCCGCCGGTGGCGCTGCATTTTCGCTGACAATCAACGGATCGGGCTTTATGCCGAATTCGACCGCATACTGGGGCACGACTGCGCTGACGACCCAGTACGTGAGCGCATCGCAACTAAAAGCGCAGATTACCGCAGCCCAGATTGCAAACGCCGGCGTGAACGCCGTCACGGTGCAAACACCGGCACCAGGCGGCGGTACTTCGAACACAATGCAGTTCGAAGTTGATACAGCCGGCTCGACAACCCCGCCATCGTTCACTACGGTCACAGCAAGCGTGTCTCCTGGATCAACGGCCAGTTATCCGGTGACGCTTCCGTCCTCGGCAAGCAACGTGACCGTGAACTGCCTGAATCTGCCAACTGGGGCCACATGCAGCTATTCAGCGAATAGCTCAACGTTGACAATCGCCACGTCGCCAACGACGCCCGCGGGGACGTACCAGATTACCGTCGTCTTCACTGAGACACTGCCGGGCAGCGCGTCGGCTCTGATCTTTGTGCCCTTCCTTCTGCTGCCGCTTGTGGTTTTCCGTAAACGCTGGACAACGCAGCAAGTTTGGTTGTTGGCTGTTCTGGCATTCGCCCTGGCGGCAGTCGCCGTTTCCGGGTGCGGAGGCGGCAGTAGTGGTGGCACTACACCGCCGCAGAACCCAACCTATCAGGTGACAAGCTCGGGCACGGTCACTCTCACCGTCCAGTAACCGGATACAGGGCTAGTGAGTTTCGCCGAGTTCCATGTTCAATCGGGGGCGCCTTTGGATGGCCCCCGTTCGGTATGGGCACGACTGCGGAACCACCTGCAGCGGTCGAAGTCCACATCCGGTTTCATTCGGCTTGCCGTGCTTCGTGAGCAGGTTGCTCCGAGCTGTTGCGCGCTCGCTGGTTTTCTATCTGCGAAGGGTCTTTTCAATGCGGGGATCGGGTATTAGCCACATGATTGCAACAAGAACATAACAGGAGTAGGCGATCCACGGGTGTACAAGGGCCAGAGGAACGGCAATGGCGTAGATCACTATGCTCACAAGGCCCTTTCTATCCCGGCCGATGGAAATCGCCAGCGCCGAATCTTTTGCATGTTGGCGGACAAGATTCTTGCTCAGAAGGAAATATGCAATTGCGGCAAAAAGCAGCACTGTACCATAGAGCTCTACGGGAGCAGGGGCATCAGCGCCCTCGTCCATCCACGCGGTAGCAAAAGGCACGAGGGCAAGCCAGAACAGCAGGTTCATATTGGCCCACAGTGTTAAACCCGTTACGCGTTCGGTTGCCTGGAGAAGATGATGATGGTTGTTCCAGTAGATTGCGATGTAGATAAAGCTCAAGGCGTAGCTTAA
>JASIJX010000486.1 GCA_030049955.1 Acidobacteriaceae bacterium | reverse complement strand
AGGAGGTAGTCCATCATGGAAGTCCGCACACTCGGCATAGATCTAGGGAAGAGCACGTTCCACGTGATCGGTCTAAACGATCGTGGAAAGGTAGTGGTCAGGAAGTGCTTCTCGCGCAGGCAGCTGCTACTCTTTACGGCCAATCTGCGTTGTTGCCTGATCGGCATGGAAGCATGTTGTGGTGCACATCGACTGGGTGCGTCGTTAACCGAACAAGGCCACCACGTTCGCCTCATTCCTGCTCAATTCGTGAAGCCATTCGTAAAAGGGAACAAGAACGATTATCTCGATGCCGAGGCAATCGCGGAAGCTGTTCAGAGGCCCCGCATGCGCTTCGTTCCCCTTAAGACAGACGATCAGCTCGATCTGCAAGCCCTGCATAGAGTGCGTGATCGACTGATCAGCCGGCGTACCAGCGTGATCAATCAACTGCGCGCCTTCCTGCTGGAGCGCGGGATCACTTATCGCAAGGGACGTGCTTATCTCAAGCGCCAGATGGCTGCCATATTAGAAGATGCCGAAACGAACCTCACTCCCCGAATGCGATACCTGCTCGACCGGCTCTGGCAGGAATGGAAGTCTGTCGAACTGGAGATCGAGGAACTGAGCGAACAAATCGAAGCAATTGCCCAGCAAGATGCAGCATGCCAACGATTGCTAACGGTCCCGGGCGTGGGGCCACTCGTGTCCACGGCGATGATCGCCGCCGTCGGAAATGGCTCTGCGTTTCGCAAGGGACGCGAGTTCGCGGCATGGCTTGGCCTTGTTCCGAAACAACACTCCACAGGTGGCAAGAGCAGGCTGCTGGGTATCAGTAACGCGGCAATCCCTATTTGCGAAGGCTCTTCATCCACGGTGCACGCTCGACGTTTCTACACCTGAATCGAGAAAAGCACAGAATTGGCGGCTGGATGAATCAGCTCGAGGCGCGCACTCATCAGAACGTGGCTATCGTTGCTCTGGCCAACAAACTGGCGCGGATCGCATGGGCGGTCCTCGCCAAAGGAGATCCCTATTGCGCGATGCCCGGTCTCGCAGAGAGTTGAAGCGAGCGATGGATAAGACGCCTGTCTGCGACAGGCTTGGAAATCGCTGTCGCGATTCCCCACTTATCCACCGCTCCGGTTACTGCTGTTTTTACCAGGTCTGCTTGGAACAAATGGATGGACAACAGTTGAATCGACGCCCCTGAAGCCTGATTCAAAAAAGTGGCTGACAACCAGCCGTACACACTTAGCAGGACAGGGACGTGCGTATCCTCATCGTGGCCAGGAGCTCAGCTCCGGTAAGGCCGGATACATTTTCGCCAGACTGTACCATCATCCATTTTTCCCTTGCAGATCAGCGGCAGACCATACATTTTTGATAACACCGCCTTGAAGCCGACGATGTCCAGCGCTTGCTCGGCCACCAACTGCTTGAGCTTGCGGTTCTCTTCCTCCAGCTGCCACAGCCGCTGCGCTTCGCTCACTTCCAGGCCGCCTTACTGGGCCTTCCAGCGATAAAAGGTCTGCTCGCTGATGCCGTGCTTGCGGCACAGCTCCGCCGTCGGTTGTCCCGGCTCCGACTCCTTCAGAATCCCTACAATCTGCTCTTCGGTATACCGGCTCTTCCGCGTCCAAGTCCTCCCTCGTCAGGGCCGCCAATGGTCCTTCTCTATCGGAGCACTCGCTTCAGTTGGACTAAACGGAGGGATGCAGCTCAAACCGGTTGCCAAAATCGTTCAGCTTATTGAACGAATTGTTCTTTGGCAAGATGATTTCTGTTTTAAGGTGCGCCCGTGTGAAGTACATTCAAACCAGAAGATTTCAATACACAGATACATCAGCAGCGCCGTGGACTACCAGATTAAAGATTCCCAGCCGTTTTCGCCCGCATTGCGCGAAGCAAGAGTTCGCGCCAAGACCGCCGGCTCTTTTCAGCGTTGGCGGCGGGCGTCAGGATGCCTTGCCGGAGGCGTCTCCAGTGGCATCCGCCGCTCCGCTTTTCCGCATCCTCTTTACTTCACGCACGGCCGCGGCGCAACCTTGCATGATGTGGACGGCAACACCTACATCGATTACACACTCGGATGGGGGCCGAACATTCTCGGCAACGCACCCTCCGAGGTCGTCAAGGCTGTGTGCGAATCGATCCAGAACGGGCTCACCTTCGGCGCGCAGCACGATCTCGAGTACGAAGTCGCCGAGATGCTTACCAGGATCATTCCATGCGCCGACCGCGTATGCTTCGCCAACAGCGGCACCGAAATCGTGCAGGTTGCGCTTCGCCTGGCTCGCGCCGCAACCGGGCGCTCGAAGTTCCTCAAATTCGAAGGCCATTATCACGGATGGGACGACAGCGTTCTGCAAAGTTACCACCCCTCAGCCGAACAGCTCGCTTCTGCCAACGGCGCGCCCGTTCCGGTAGGCACAGGGCAGCTTTCTGCCGCATCAACTATTGTGGCGCGATGGAACGATCCCGAAAGCGTGCAGGCGGCCTTCGTTCATTATCCTGGCGAAATCTCAGCCATCATTTGCGAGCCGCTGCTGTGCAACAGCGGCTGCATCGCGCCACAACCTGGCTTTCTCGATTTTCTCCGCGAAATTACGCGCCAGAACGGCGCGCTGCTGATCTTCGATGAAGTCATTACCGGCTTCCGCCTCGGCATCTCCGGAGCCCAGGGCTTCTACGGAGTGACGCCCGACCTCGCGACATATGCCAAAGCTGTCGGCGCTGGCGCTCCTCTCAGCGTGCTCGCGGGCCGCCAGCAATATATGGAGCAGATCGAGTCGGGCCGAGTCGTGCATGCCGGCACTCTGAACGGAAACCCTGTCGCGCTCTCCGCCGCCCGTGCGGCCCTCGCCTTCCTCATGCGGAATGCGGAGACCACCTACGCCAATCTCTTTCGTCGCGGCGAAAAGCTGCGCGACGGTATGGTCTCGATTCTCCGCCGGCGCGGACACGAGGTCTTCGCCGGCGGCGAGGGCCCCGTCTTTCATCTGGCCTTCCTCGCGCTGCAGCCTCGCAACTATCGCGACCTGCTTGCCGCCAACACGCGCAAATACCGCGACTTCCTGCTGGCCCTCCAGGATGAGGGCGTGCTGCCCCTGCCCGACGGCCGCTGGTATCTCTCCACCGCACATACCGACGACGACATCCAAGCCACGCTTGAAGCCGTCCGTCGCGCGGTGGAGTAATCGCTTATCTCAGCGGAAGATACGCCACGCAGTCAATTTCCACCTTCATTCCTGGCTCCGCCAGCGTCGCCTGCACAGTGGTACGGGCCGGTGCTGTCCCCTCGAAAAACGCGGCGTAGATCTCGTTCATCGCGCTGAAGTCCGCCGCGTCCGCCAGAAACACCCCGCACTTTACAATGTTCTTCCTGCTCGCGCCGCAGCCGTTCAGCACCCGCTCCACATTCTCAAGCGTCAGGCTCGTCTCTCCACGAATATCGCTGAAGACAAATTTCTGCGTTGCTGGATCAATCGGTCCCTGTCCCGATACGTACAGGAAATCCCCAGCGCGAACCACTTGCGAATACGCTCCTTTAGGCAACGGAGCATCTTCGATTTTGATGCGCTCAACCTCGCTCATTCCACTTCCTCCAGGCTGCTGATTTAAGTCTCAATAGATATATACTACGTTCAATAGAAGCACCGCACTTTCCTGCGAAAGAGGTTTTCCGGTGACCGAACTCTTCTCGAATGCCACCGTCATCGACGGATCGGGAAGTCCACCGTTTCAGGCTGACATCCTCATCCATGGCGACCGTATCGCGCGCATCGGCTCTGGCATCATCGCTCCGGAAGCCGCGCGAATCGACTGCACGGGCCTTACCCTTGCTCCGGGTTTCATCGACTCCCATACCCATTCCGACCTGCAGGTGATCGAAGGCCGGAACGAAAAGCTGCGCCAGGGCGTCACGACTGAGGTCGTGGGAAATTGTGGGTTCTCCGCCTACCCTCCCGCGCGCGACCCTTCCGAGCTCCGGTCCTTCGCCAACGGAATCTTCTGCGGCGATGATACGTGGGGCTGGCCCTCCACCGAGGCATATCTCCGAGCCATCGAAGCTAGCCGCACTGCGAATGTGGCTTCGCTCGTGGGGCATGGCTCTCTTCGCATCGCTGTGGCGGGCAACTGCCAAGGACCTCTCACTGAATCCGAGTTGCACTCCATGGAGAGCCTTCTCGCCGAAGCGCTCGCTGCAGGCGCCGTCGGCTTTTCCACCGGCCTGATGTACGCGCCCGGCTCCAGCGCCCCCACCAACGAATTGCAGCGGCTCTGCAACGTGACCGCAAAGCACGGCGGAATCTACACTAGCCACATCCGCTCTTATTTTTCGGGTCTCGTCGATGCCGTCGAGGAGCAACTCGACCTCGCTCACCACAGCGGAGGCCGTCTCCAGATCTCACATCTCCAGGCCGTCGGCGCCAACAATTGGCGTCTGCAATCGAAGGCCATCGATGCCATCGAGTGGGCCCGCACGGAAGGAATTGATGTCGAATTCGACTGTTACCCTTACGTTGCCGGCTCCAGTGTGCTCACTCAGGTGCTGCCCCAGGGCGCGCTTGATGGCGGCATTCCGGCACTTATGGCAAGGCTGCGCAATCCCGCCCAGCGCCAGACCATTCGCGGGGAAACCCTTCGCACAATCCCCTGGAACTGGTCAGACATTCACATCTCTTCCGTCGGAACCCAGCAGAATCGTAGCGCTATTGGCAAGACCATCGAAGACATAGCCGCGGATCGCCGCTGCGAACCTGTGGACGCCATGCTTGATCTGCTCCTCGAAGAGGAGGGCGACGCTAACATGCTCTGCTTCAACCAGAGCGCCGAGAACCTGCGCGCCAGCCTCACTCACCCCTGCGCGACCATCATCAGTGACGGCTTTTATGTGAAGGGCCGTCCTCACCCCCGCCTCCACGGAACCTTCCCCCTGCTGCTCGGCACCATATCCCGGCGGCGAGGCTGGCTGCCCCTTTCTGAAGCCGTACACAAAATCACGGGCAAGCCCGCCGTGCGCTATGGACTGAAGCAGCGCGGTCTGCTGCAGCCCGGCTTCTTCGCAGACGTCGTCGGCTTTCGCGCAGACGTGATCGACAGCCCGGCCACCTATGAATCACCACAACTCGATCCGCTCGGTATCGAGTTCGTCTATCGCAACGGACAGCGTGCCTTGCTCCAACCATCATCGTTTTCCAATTGAAACCGAGGAGCGAAGGTGTCATGCTGGCTAATGTGACAAAAAAGACAAATTCTTCCGCTCTTAAAAGGCAAATCGCGAAAAAGAACGGGCACGCCGGAAGGTATTCTGTGCCCGTCGTGCGCAGCACCTTCCTGATACTTCAAGAACTCGCCCAGACCGAACTCCTCCGGCTGAACGAAATCACACGCAACACTGGAATCTCAAAGTCGACGGTCTTCCGCATCCTCAAAACTCTTCAGGAAATGGGCTACATCCTGCGCGACGAAGGGCGCGGGTACCGCATCAGCCCCTCCCTTGGCC
>JASIJX010000485.1 GCA_030049955.1 Acidobacteriaceae bacterium | reverse complement strand
AGGGAACGAGGGAACAAGAAAGCAGTAAACGGCCGCGGCAATTGCTGCGGCCGTTTTGCATTTTCGGAGATTTCTTGCGTAGATGGTGCGAGCCTGGAGGGTGCTCGGCGTTAACTTCCATGAACTCCGCGACGCACTGCAGAGAGCTTGAATCTGCTTCAAAAAGCAAAAGGCCGTGGCGAGCGCCACGGCCTTTTGCTTTTTTGTTCCCCCCTTGACTTCGTGTTCCCGGCTTTTACAGTTCCGATTCGCGGCCCTTGAGGTTTCGGGTGATGACCTTTTCGACCACCTTTTCGACGTCGCTCAGGAAGAAACCGTTGGCCGGCTGCTGGACAGCGACGTGGGTGCCCGTGTGGCCGAGGGCCGAGGCGATCTCATTCCAGCGGTAGATGGCCGAGCTGGCGGGCATGACGACCGGCCTGCTGCTGCGCTCAGGCAGCGCGCAATAGGTGGCCCAGATGGCAAGCGAAACCAGGATGAGCGCCTCGTATGCAAACTCAAGCGGTGTCGTCAGCGATGAGGAGTGCGTGGGGAAGAGCGACGCGAGCACGAATTCATTGGCGGCCATGACTCCGAAGCCCAGCGCAATTCCAAAGGACAGGTCGCGAACCGAGAGCCGCAGGGCGTTCATGCTTAGGCAGAGGAAAGCCAGCAGGCAAAGCTCGAGAATGCTCACCGACCTCATCAGTGCGTATGCAATATCGGGAACGATCATTACGCCGCGATGCACGAACGACACCGATGAAAGGGTGACGATAATCGATACCAGAATCGCCCAGCGGAAGATGACGATGCCGATTCGCATTAAACCGGGAAAAGATGTCAGTGCGGAACGGAAGATCTCAAGACAGACGAACAGCAGCAGGATGACGCTGGCGATATACACGCCGAAATAGCCGTAGAAATATACGGGAAAAAATGAGCGTCCCCAAGGATGGTTTTGCGCGTAAAGGAGAGACAACAGAAAAGGCGTGGAAACCACATGGAGGGCCAGATAAGCGCCCATGGCCGGAAAGCGGCGATACAGTTGCTTTTTCCAGAACAAGAGGGCAAGCGCGCACCAGAGGAGGAACTCCACTGCGCTCAACGCCGACATTGCGATCTGGGAGGTCATGTGGGACCTGTCGACATCCTGAAACAAAGTCAGAATAGCGCCGAATCCCACACGCCTCAAGCACCTAACGGTAACTGAGCTATGGCACTTTTGTGCTATCTAGTGCGTGTGACTAGGTTTAATTTCCGCCGCCACCTTGCGGAGGCTGGGGGCAGCCTGGGATGCCGGGGCCACAGCCCGGAGCGGGCAAGCTGAACGGACCAGGATCCACGGAAGCGGTGAGATGGCTAGCGAGCATCAACGAGCTGGCGGAGGACGACGGCGCAGCCGACAGGCCAGCGAGAACGACCAACATGGCAAATACGCGGAGAGCGAGTTTCATTGGAGGCTCCTATGCAGTGGAATGGGGAGATGATCTCCCGGGGGAATCAATCCAGCGCTCCGTTGTGCTGTCTACGCTGGGAAGGATGAAGGGGGACCGGTTGCAAGAGATGGCCGCGCCGGCTTAGAGCAGAAGGCCGCACGTAGACACGCATTTCAAATGCCTGCAAAGGCACTCGAAAGGCGATCTTTGCCATAACGCATCCCGGCAAAGGAGAAGCTCGCCCCCCCAAATTTTTCTTGTTCAACACCGGAACTATAGCCCATTTTCCATGCCAAGTCTAGATTTTTCTTAAATATGCCAAGAAAGACGGTTAGCGTGACCCGGAGATGTATTTCGACCACGAAATCCACATGCCGCAGAGGTAAGACCGGCCATTCGCCCGGCAGGTTTTCTGCATGCCCGGCGTGCTAGAATGGATATAGGCCAAGTCGCGCCAAGCCCCGGTCTATCAAGCGGTTACTCGATAACAGGGCGTCGTTCCGGACCGGCTGAAGCGCTGTTCTGGAGCTTGGAGATCTTGAGCCTTTGGCGAGCGCGGCCGGAGCCAGACGAAGACCAATTTCGGACGGCAACAGGCCCTCCCGCAGACGGAGTTTATGGCTACAGAAGTTGTTCCACCGAGCGTGCCCATGTCAGACGACAAAGGCGGGTATACAAGCGAAAACATCAAGGTGCTCGAAGGCCTTGAAGCCGTGCGCCTGCGTCCGGCCATGTACATCGGCTCGACGGGCGATATGGGGCTGCACCACCTGGTGTACGAGGTCGTCGACAACTCGGTGGACGAGGCACTGGCCGGTTTTGCGACAAAGATCGACGTCATCATCCATGTGGACAACTCCATTACCGTGGTCGACGACGGCCGCGGCATTCCGGTGGACACGAAGGTGCTGCCCAATGGCGAGAAGATGCCGGCGGTGCAGGTGGTGCTGACCAAGCTGCACGCGGGCGGCAAGTTCGACTCGTCGACGTACAAAGTATCCGGCGGCCTGCATGGCGTGGGTGTGAGCTGCGTGAACGCGCTGAGCCAGGAGTTCAACGTGGAGATCTGGCGCGACGGCCACACCTGGGAGATGGACTTCGGCTGCGGCCTGCCAACCAGCGAACTGCGCAAGAGCGGCACCAGCAAGAAGCGCGGGACCAAGGTTCATTTTCTGCCCGACAAGACGATCTTTTCGACCACCGAGTACAACTACGACACGCTGGCGCAGCGGCTGCGCGAGATGGCCTTCCTGAACAAGGGTCTGGAGATTACGCTGACCGATGAGCGCACTGCCGATCCCAAGACCGGCGAGGCGCGGCACACCGAGTTTCGTTATGCGGGCGGCATTGCCGAGTTCGTCAAGCATCTGAACCGCGGCAAGCAGGTGCTGCACGACAAGCCGATCATCATGGAGGCTTCGCGCAACGGCGTCGAGATCGACATTGCGCTGCAGTACAACGACACTTACTCGGAGACGGTCTTCAGCTTCGCGAACAACATCAACACGGTGGATGGCGGCACGCACCTGTCCGGCTTCCGTACCGCGCTTACACGGACCATCAACGCGATCGGCCAGCAGCTGGGTCTGTTCAAGGACATGAAGGAGAGCCTAAGCGGCGACGACGTGCGCGAGGGGCTGGTGGCCGTTGTCAGCGTGAAGCTGTCGCA
>JASIJX010000484.1 GCA_030049955.1 Acidobacteriaceae bacterium | reverse complement strand
AGTCCGCGCAAAAAGCCGCAGCGGTCCGCCCCACCTCTCGGCCTGATGATCACCCTCAACCAGCGCATTCTGTCCGTGCACATTGCTCGGCTGGTCGATCGGCCCACGCTGCGCAGGCGCTTCCTGGATGTAGCCATCGGTGCCCAGCACGCCGCCCGCGCCCAGCACGCTCCACAATCCATGCGCGGCCTGCGCCAGCACGCCTTCATCGATCGTCCCCTCGGAGCCGTAGCTCGACGCGAGCTCAGTCTCGTCGGTTGAAGGCCGCACCGGTATCACGCTGATCACGCCACCAATTGCGCTTGAGCCATAAAGATCGCTGGCCCCGCCGCGCACCACTTCCACGTCGCGAATCGAAAGCTCCGGCTGCTGGTTCCACTCGATCCATCCACCCAGCGGATCGTTCAGCGGCTGATCGTCTTCGGTCACCAATGTGCGGCTGGCCGAGGTAGATCCCAGGCCGCGCAGGCTCACGCCCTGCGAGGTTGGATTGGCCACCAGCGAGCTCGAGCGCCGGTAAAGTTCGACGCCGGGGAGCTGGCGCATCTTGCCATCGAGCGTGACAGCGGCGGTGCTTCGTAGAGCGGTCTGTTCGAGCTGACGGGTCGACGCCGGGCTTTCAAGCTCCCCGAGCGGCGTGCGATAGGCAGTCACGGTGACCCGCTCGGCGAAAGCCTCGGGCGCGAGATGAATGATAGCTCCACCGGTTAGCGTAACCGACTGTCCGGCGAACCCCTGCGCAGCGATGTGCACTGCGCAGGGCGCTGCACAAACGAAAGTAGCGCTACCCGCGGCATCGGTGCGTGCCAGCGGTTGAGCTGCCGGGCTTTCGATGAGCGCGCCGGTGACGGCCGCGCCGCTGCTGTCCTCAACAGTCACACTGATCGACGCAACAGACTGCCCACTAGCACGCGGATCCAGCCCAAGCGCCAGCATCGCCGCCACCAGCAGCGGACCAAATTTCGTTTTGGATGGGAACAACAGCATTGCCAGTGCGGGTGGGAGCGGAGAACACACGCTGAAGCAATTGTGCCACGGTTGCGCCGGTGCGTGGGTCCCGGGCCTCAGGCGCAATTTCATTCAGCGGGATCAAAACGAAGGCGCGCTCGGCAAGCCGCGGATGTGGAATCTCAAGGCTGGGTTCGTGAATAATCTCATCGCCGTAGAGCAGCAGGTCGAGATCGAGCGTGCGCGGGCCATTCGTAGTTCCAGCGGAACGGTCGCGGCCAAAGGTGCGCTCGATCTCAAGCAGCGCATTCAGCAGTTCGCGCGGGCCAAGCGCAGTTTCGAGAGCAACCACAGCGTTTACAAACCGCGGCTGATCGGCAAAGCCCACCGGCTCGGTGGAGTAGAGCCGCGAGCGCGCAGTCACGCGACCAATCACGCTCAGCCGGCGAACGGCCGCAACCAGCGTAGCCTCGGGAGAACCGGCCAGACTGGGCAGATTGCCGCCCAGACCGATGTAAGCGGTAACCATAGCTTAAGCGTACTTGACCCCACGGACGAAGACCTGTCCTCGGGTTCCGTGTACGCGAGCGCCGCCACGAATCGGGGCACGAGTCCGCGCGCAGCCATTTCTGCTAGCATCCTCTCTTGGAGACCCGATCACGATGGATGCATTGAATAACGCAGGCCTTGGCGCTCGCCGCAATGAAGACATCGCACTCGATCTGCTGAAGTTTGTCGCCGGCACCGTGGGCGTGGGCAGAACGGCTGTGCCTTCAACCGGCTTCAGCGGAGCAACCGCGGGAAAAACCGAAGAACAGGTAGCGCAGCTCCTCGAACTCTACGGCCGCTGCCTGAAGGCAGTGGAGGGCAAATCGGCAGAGAAAGAGGCCGCGCGATAGCCAGCCCGGTCAGTGTACGCGTGGCTGTGGCGGGCGCCGGCGCATTCGGGCGCAATCACCTGCGCGTGCTGCGCGAGATCGAATCCGCAGGCCACGGCGCTTCGCTGGCAGCTGCTGTTGAGCCCGATGCAGCCCGCGCCGCCGAAGCCGTGGATCAGTATGGCATTCCGGTTTTCTCCTCGATTCAGGAGTTGCTCGCCGCCGGATTGAAGCTCGACGCGGCCGTGGTCGCGGTGCCCACGGTGCACCATCACGCCGTGGCCTCCTTGCTTCTCAACGCGGGACTCGACCTGCTGGTGGAAAAGCCGCTGGCGGCAAATCTCGCCGAAGCCGACGACCTCATTGCACGGGCCCAGCGCGCCAGCCGCATCCTCCAGCCCGGGCATCTCGAGCGCTTCAACCCTGCGGTGCTCGCCATCGAACCGCGGCTCACGCGGCCTATGTTCTTTGAGGCGCACAGGTTGAGCGTCTTCACTCCGCGGTCATTGGATGTCGATGTCGTCCTCGACCTCATGATCCACGATCTCGACATTGTGCTCACCTTCGCGGCCTCTCCCGTGCGCGAAGTGCGCGCCGTCGGGCTGCCCATCCTGTCGCCCAAGGTGGACATCGCCAACGTGCGGGTGGAGTTCGAATCGGGCTGCGTCGCCAATTTCACAGCCTCGCGCGTCTCCACTGAGCGCGTCCGCAAGCTGCGCTTCTTCGAGCCGCGGCAATATGTTTCCATCGACTACGCTCGCCGCGATGTACTGGAGATCCGCGTAGGTCAAGCGAACAGCGGAATCGGAACGATTGCCGGAGTCGCGAGCGGCAAAGCTGCCGAGCAGTTGCGGCCCGAAGTCATGGCGGCCATCGCTTCAGGCAACGTCGATCCTTCACTACTCGCCAAGCTCGCAGAAGCCGGTCAATTTGCCGGCAAGGCGCCAGCGCTTCCCAGCCTCGAGTTTTCAAAGCCGCACATTACGCCCGGCGAACCGTTGCGCCTCGAAATCGAATCCTTTCTCGAGTCCGTTCGCACGCGCCGCGCGCCCCGCGTCACGCCGCAGCAGGGCCGCGCCGCTCTCGAGCTGGCGCTCACGATACAGACCACCATGGCAGCGCACGCTGACCGCGCCGGCCTGAGCGATTTCTTTAATCCCGGCGGCAACAACTAGCCGCGCACAACCTTGGCCCGCCACGCGCCGCGCGGGAAGTCGGCGCGTGCCCGTCGTGAAACAACCGCGCCGTCAAACGCCGGAAAATCACGTAAAGCGATTTTCTCGGGCAACTTTCCCTTGACCAAGCAGCGCCTCGGAATATACAGTCGCCGGAAGGTAGAGGAGAACCTTGCGGAGGCCCCAAATATCTCCGCCAACCCTCGAACCTTCCACCCAGGAGAATCCTGATGAGCTCATCTTTGCGGATTGCCGCGGCCATGCTGCTGTGCGGCGCGGCGGCTGCGGCGCTGGCGCAAACCGCCGAAAAACCGGCCTACCTGAACCCGAATTTGCCTGCCGAGCAGCGTGCCGCCAACCTGGTGCAACGCATGACGCTCGAAGAAAAGGCCAGCCAGATGGTTAATCAGGCGCGCGCCATTCCCCGGCTCGGCGTGCCTGCCTACGACTGGTGGAGCGAGTCGCTGCATGGAGTCGCCGTCAACGGAACCACCGAGTTTCCAGAGCCCATCGGGCTCGCCGCAACCTTCGACGCGCCGGCCATTCACCAGATGGCCACCGACATCGGCGTCGAGGGCCGCATCAAGCACGCGCAGGACTTGCGCGCCGGCCACAGCGACATCTTTGAAGGTCTCGACTTCTGGGCGCCGAACATCAATATCTTTCGCGACCCGCGCTGGGGCCGCGGCCAGGAAACCTACGGCGAAGACCCGTACCTGACCGCGCACATGGGCGTTGCCTTCGTCACCGGAATGCAGGGCGACGATCCGCACTACTACCGCGCCATCTCCACTCCCAAGCATTTTGCCGTGCACTCCGGGCCTGAGCCCACGCGCCACGAAGCTGACGTGACGGTCAGCAAGCACGATGAGCTCGACACGTATCTGCCGGCCTTTCGCGCGACGGTGACTGAAGGCAAAGCCGACTCCGTGATGTGCGCCTACAACAGCATCAACGGCCAGCCCGCATGCGCCAATCAGTTCCTGCTCGACGATCAGTT
>JASIJX010000483.1 GCA_030049955.1 Acidobacteriaceae bacterium | reverse complement strand
AGAGCCAAGGTTCCGGGCGCAAGCAAGGAGGCCTTCGACAAGGCCGCAGCCGACGCCAAGGCCGGCTGCCCGATTTCGAAGCTCTTTGCGAACAATACCGAAATCACACTGAACGCGACGTTGGAGTAAGTTGCCACCGCATCTCGCGGAGCGATGCGGCCGGGCGCGCAGCCCGGCCGCTGCACTTTGAGGGGGTTTGGCGGAGTGGGTTTAGCGCAGGCTCGCACTGGTTCGGGGTGCGCCACAGCGTTGGAGTGGCGGGATTTGACACCGAGTTCGGCATCTGTGAAACTTGAAATTACTGCCGGTTCAGCGCAACTGCTCGTCGAGCGCATCGCTGAGCCATGACCCGTGCCGAAGTGGCGGAATTGGCAGACGCGCATGGTTCAGGTCCATGTACTCGCAAGGGTGTGGGGGTTCGAGTCCCTTCTTCGGCACCAGCTACTTTTCCCCTTCACTGATTTCTAATATCGTTTGCAGATAAATGCAGCGGTTTCAGCGGAGTAGCCCTTTTCCGTCCTGTGCCGCCCCGTCCGAATTGTCCGGCCTGTTAGCCCTTGTAAGGTCGATTTGTATTGCCACAGAAACCGTGTATTACCACGCCGTCTTTCAGTTGCCGTACCCGGCAATTTCCACTGGCGCCCTCGGAAGCCCATGATCCTCATAACGCTTGACGAGTTCACGACCGTCTGCGGCGCATGCACATCGTGTTCAGGAATACGGCTGAAAAACCGAAGGACGATGCAGAAGCTCATCGAGACTTGGGCCGCGCGGTCAATGCCTGTCATTAGCGTGCTCTTTTCGAATCTGAGCTTCAGCGCGTCGTCTACCTCTTTCACCTATACGGTCACCTCGATGTTGCTCTGGTTCGGGTGAGGCGCCGCAAGGAACGCGTAGCGCTATGACGCGACTGCATTGTTTACATTGATCTAGATTGCCCGGCCCCGGGTTCTTAAGGAACGCTCGACCCGCTTCAGCATGTCAGATGGAGCAACGGAAAGAGCACCGCCGAGATTGAACAGCGTTCGCAGGGAGGGGCTCTTCTCGCCTCTCTCCAGAAGCCCGATGTAATTCCGGTGGTATCCGCTGACATGCGCTAATTCTTCCTGGCTCATGTCCCGGTCCCGCCGCAGAGATCGAAGAACCCCACCGAATGTTCCCTCGATGCTGATAGAAAGACTCGCAGATGGAGGTGGTTTCGGAGGCACTCCCTACATCGTTCGTCCTTGCACACTATAGAGGCCAGCACTATAGAGGCCAGCCACTATAGTGGTCATGCCTCCCTGATTCTGCGGTACCAATCTACCCCAAAGCCGACTTTCTATGAGCAGGTCACTGGTGTCAAGGTTGCCTTTCCTTTATCAGATTCTCTTTTTGGCGGCCGCAGTTTCCCACTTCCAACACCAGACGCGTTGCGCCCATGGGTCAAGGGCGCACGAGATCTTCAAAAGATTACCTTGATAAGGCGGATGAAGAGTTCTTCCACAGAAAAGATCGTGAGCAGCAGAGGCAAAAAAGGAGCTGCCGTAGTTGCGGCCAAACGGGTTATGTCGTTGAGACCGAAGGGGACGATACGCATCGAGCTCACGATGCTGTAGCTGTTAGAGAGATCTGCCAGGCTTTGGATGTCAGAAGTTCCAAGAAGATCCGGGACAGGAGTGGGACCCTGGTCATCCCATTTCCGCTCAAAATCTTCAACATAGGTCTGCCCGAGCTGTCCATATTTCGCCAGTCCCTTCATCTTTGTCTCAGCCATCTGCGGACTAAACATCAGAAGTGGACCAAGAACTACCAGAACGAAAAATGCTACAAAACCGCCGATCTGCAGCTTGAAAGACATCAGGGCTTCACCCCTGTAAAGAACGCGGCTGGCCACAACGCCGGCGAGCATGGCGCCCTGCGCGAAGAGGATGGGGCCGAAAGCGTATGCACTCCTGCCCAGAAAGCCGAGTCCAGCGCGGTGATCCGGATGGGTCGAGATGAGATTCAATTTGATTTTGGAAACCTGCCAGAGAAAGCGATACCAGACAAAGAACCTCAGATACCAGGACAGAAGCAGAAACTGGACAATCGGGATGCTCACAAACACGTACCAGTACCCGGCCGGAGTCAGATGCCAGCGCCCGATGGGCATCCCATACCAAGTCGCCGTCTGTATCGGGACTCGATTCCCCCAGAGCCAGAGTCCGACCGAATACACAAGAGTCAATAATGCGACTTGGGCGACTTTGGAATTGAGCAACCTCAGCGCCGACTCGATTGCCTTGTCTAAGCGGGGCAGGTCACTGGGCAAGATGAGGCGCCGCTTGACGAAAGTCCGTACCGCGGAACGTGTCCACCAATTAACGACCAACTCCCCGGCGGTCAAGATTGGCAGCGCAACGAGAAGGCGGGCATGCACTTCAACATCTTTGAGAAATGAAATCAAACCTGCTTTTTCAGAGCTGGCGAGAATCAACAATGGCAACCACGCGATCAAGGAGATAACCACGACCCGCCATTGCAAGTGTTCCCCGGCGTCTCCGCTGAGATGCGACTTCCGAAAGAGTTGGTGAAGCGGGCCACCCAGCATCAGAGAGAAATCGTGGGCCCTTTCGCCGAAGTGATTTCTCCTCAACCAAGGCGAATCCTGGTCGGAAGAACCCTGCATTGGCGCCATCCCGAAACCTCCGCATGGGATGCTCCGAGGCTTTTGGGGTTGCTTGAGCAGACACCCACTAGATAGCACACTCCCCTAGAGTCCGTAACAGAGCCAAAGGGCAAGGCTTTTAAGAAGCAAGAAATATATAGAGTGCCATTCAAATCAAGTGGACGAGGTATTCAACCTTCTTCAGGCTTGAGCGACTACTCTCCATACCTATATCGGAGATTGATCAATCGGAGTGGTTTGGACAAGCTGGTTCGTTCCGAGGCTGACTGAGGTCACAACTCGAACCACATGATACCTGGAATAACTCAAGCGCGACCACTGTCAGAAATGACAGTTGATGCGAAGAGTTGGACGGCTTATATAAGATTCCAGCCTGCAATCGCAGGCGCAAAGGTCCTCCGCGAGGTGAAATGAATGAGAGGCAATTCTCCAGCCTCCTTGTCGAGGGCGTTCTTTATAGCATTTTTCTTGATACTCACCAATTTGATTCTGCCTGTTCGAGGTCGCGCTCAGGATGCCACTAACCCTGAGGTTCAACAGCTCGAAGAGAAGCTCCAGCAATTGGAAGCATCGATGGAGGAAGTGAGGGAGGAGATCAATGCACTGAAAGCGAAGGAGGCATTGGATCGCCAAGTTGCGTCGATGACAACCGAGGCGCAGCGGCCAGTGCAGCCCATAGCCGGAGTACTGCCGGTCGTTGCCCTGTCGATGCCTAAGATACCGCCGGGCTCAAGCAACGTTCCAGCTGCGGGAGTTGAGCCTTCAGCAGGGTCGAACCCTAGTCCACAAGAGCCTCCAGCGGAACCGCCCCAAGAACCGTCAGAGCACGAGATCACGCCGGCCCCCGAAGGAACTATCGAGCTTTATGGCTTCACGATGCTTGATTCCGGCTACAACTTTGGGCAGATCGATCCTAACTGGTTCGACGTTATGCGCCCGACCAAGCTGCCGGCTTCGTTCAATGAGTTCGGTCCGAGCGGTAACGTCTTCTTCAGCGTTCGCCAGACGCGATTCGGCGTCAAGAGCAACTACCCAACCAGCCACGGCGATCTGAAGACAATCTTCGAATTTGAGCTGTTCGGCGTTGGGGTCGATCAAGGCCAGACCACATTTCGCCTTCGCCAAGCATGGGGCGAGCTAGGTCACTTCGGCGCAGGACAAACATGGAGCCCGTTTATGGACCCGGATGTATTCCCAAACTCGCTGGAGTACTGGGGACCGAACGGAATGGTTTTCTTTCGCAACTTGCAGTTTCGTTGGACGCCTTACAAGAGGGGTGAAAGCGACGTCATGATTGCCGCTGAGCGCCCCGGCGCAAGTGCTGACGGCGGTGTTTACGCGGGCCGAATTGAGTTGGCAGGTGTAACGCCTCAGTTCACATTGCCCGACCTCTCTGTGCAAGGGCGTTGGGGTGGCGAGGGCGGGCATCTGCAGGTGGCGGCAATCTTCAGAAAGATCAGCTGGGTGGATCTGGCTGCAACTCCTACGTCGAATATTCATGGCACGGTACTTGGCTGGGGCGTGAACACAAGCGGAGTTGCGAAGTTCGAAAAGCACGATACCGGACGGTTCCAGGTGGTCTACGGGCATGGAATAGAGAACTACATGAACGACGCTCCAATTGACGTCGGAGCCAAGGCTAATCCCGGTAATTCCATCAACCCCATTACTGGAGTCCCACTTCCGGTTCTCGGCATTGTCGCGTTTGACGATCACGAATGGTCTGACAAGTTCAGCACCACGTTCGGTTACTCCTATGAGAATATCTCCAACTCGCCTGAGGAGCTTGGGGCTGATTTTCATCAGGGGGACTATGCGCTCGCAAACCTTATCTATTACCCCGTTAAAAACGTGTGGATGGGCGGCGAGTTTCAGTTTGGCCGACGAGTCAACTTCAGCGACGGTTGGAACTACAACGACTACAAGTTGCAGTTCTCGTTCAAATACATCTACTCGAAGGAGGTCCCATACACCGCTCCCGCGAAGTGAGGATACGGAATGCTGGTCCAAGCCGATCCCGGAGAAATCGAACGGCCCTGATTGCAAGCGAGGAAAAGGAGATCAGGATGATCACGCGACGAATTTCGATGGCATTGCTTTTGTCAGTGGCGTTTTCAGGGAGCGTACTCTCGGCGCAGACAGTGGCCCAGAATAATGAGGCGAGCCCGGTTGCTCCCAAGCGGGAGGTGGTTGAGCGGGTAGTTCGCGAGGCATACGAGAAATTCAAGGGTGACACGAGCGGAAAGAATGCCGACTACATTCCTTATCTTGCCCAGGTGGACTCGAAGTTATTTGGAATCGCGATTGTCACCACTGACGATCAGGTCTTTACAGTAGGTGACGTCAAATACTCATTCTCCATCCAGTCGATCTCCAAGGTGTTTACTCTCGCGCTGGCCATGAATGAACTAGGAGCCGACACGGTTTTCCAAAAGATCGGATCCGAACCGACGGGACGACCTTTCAATTCACCAGAGGCCGTGGTGGATATGCCGACTCACACCGGCAATCCGTATGTAAATGCAGGAGCTATTGCAACTACCAGCCTTATTTCCGGAGCTACCGCAGATGAGAAGTGGAACAAGATCCTCGATTTCTATAGCCGGGCGGCGGGAGAGAGACTGAAGCTCATCGAAGAGGTTTACAAGTCAGAAGCAGCCACAAATACCGGAAACAAGGCGCTGTCGTATCTTCTGGCCAAGTATGACCGGATCTATGCCGATCCCTTTGAGTCAGTCGATATTTACACCAAGCAGTGCTCCGTGGGCGTAAATGCAGTGCAACTTGCGCGCATGGGAGCCACGCTGGCGAACAACGGGGTTAATCCCGCGACAGGCGAACAGGTCATCAAGCCTGAAAATGTTCCTCACATTCTCAGCACGATGGCGATGGAGGGCCTTTATGACGGCTCGGGTGCCTGGGCGTGGAAAGTAGGCCTGCCGGCAAAGAGCGGCGTTGGCGGCGGGATCGTGGCAATTGCTCCAGGCAAGGGAGCCATCGTTGTCTTTGCTCCCCCGCTAGATGAGGCTGGAAATAGCGTGAAGGCTCAAAAGGTGATCGAGTACGTCTCTCAGAGATTGAACTACGATCTCTATTCCCCAACTTCGGTCGAACTAACGGGAAGCAACGTTTCTGCAGAACGGTAAGACTGCTTACTGCGAGCGGTCTGGGGTGAGCGGGCCAGTTTCGGCATGATGGTGCACGTCGCTCAAAGCGCGCCAGGAGGATGTACCGTGGAGCGATTTGCTGCACGACGAGGTCTTCTCAAGGCCAGCATCATGATTGTGATTGCGTATTGCGGAGGCTTTGCCAATGCGCAATCGGTCAATTCTCCTGAGCGCGATGAGGCGGCTAATCCTCCAACCACGGAACAGGTTCTGAAGAAAGTCGATCAGTTGGTTCAGCAGAACGAACTGCTTGAAAAGCAGAATCGCGAGTTGATGGATCAGATCATGACTCTGCGGCGTGCCTTGGCAGGACAGCCGGACGCTGCGCAAGCGGCCCAAACAGCAGAGGCAGAAGCAACGGTTCAGGCACTCCGGACTGCCGTTGCTGAAGAAACCAGTTCTGGCGCGATAACGGACTCGGGATCTTCGGACGAACCGGGACCGCGGAAGGCATCCTTTAGCTGGATTAAAAAACCGTCGCCCTCGTTCGGTCTACCCGCGACGCCTGCGGAACTGGCGCAGGAATCCGAGGGGGAGACGAACTGGGGCACTTACAAGGAGAATCTAGGCTTCAAAGTCGCTGAGACGGATCACGGCGATTTGAATATAAGTATCTACACTTACGGGCGCTACTTGAATCAGAGGGCGCTGCAGCCAACCTACACGAGCGCTTTCGGTGTTACAACCGATATTCAGCTGCGCCAGGACTTCCAGCTAAACAAATTACAGATCAAGTTTCTGGGCTGGATAATGAGCCAGAAATTTCGTTATTTTCTTTACGCGTGGACTTCCAACCCCAATCAAGGCCTAGGCGCACAGGTGGTACTTGCCGGCAACCTGAATTACATCTTTGATAAGTACTTCGCGGTGGGCGCTGGGATCTATTCGCTGCCGGGCACACGCTCGGTTGAAGGCAATTTTCCGTTTTGGCTCAGTGTGGATAGTCGCCTGATTGCCGACGAGTACATGCGACCTTCTTATTCTTCCGGTGTCAAGGTCTCGGGCGCGCTCATGAAGGGATTGGTCTATCAGAGCATGATCGCTAACAACCTGAGCACGCTCGGTGTGAGCGCCGCCCAGCTTCCGAACTACTTTCAAACCAATGCGACCGCACTTGTCTGGATGCCGACAACCGGCGAATTCGGCGGGGGGTGGGGCGATTTTGAGGACCATGAAAAGGTCGCAACTCGGTTAGCCGGCCACTTTACCTATAGCAAGGAAAACAAGCAGAGCCAGCCCAACACCCAAGATCCCGATAACACTCAGCTCAGGCTATCGGACGGAAGCATCATCTTCACCCCGAACCTTTTCGGACCTGGAATTACCGTTACCGACGCCATATACAAGATGACGTGTTTCGACGGCGGAATTAAGTATCACGGCTACGCACTCGAGGGGGAATTCTATCTACACTGGCTGAGCAATTTCCAGGGGGCCGGAACGTCTGTTCTGCGCCCTAACTTCGATCGCGGGTATCAGCTTCAGGCTTCCGCAATGGCGATTCCCAAGACTCTGCAAGGCTATGTTGGAGGATCAGAGGTCATTGGCAATTACGGCCGCCCTTGGGACTTTCGCGCGGGAGTGAACTATTTTCCGTACAAGAACCGTGTCATCCGTTGGAACACCGAGTTTCTCTACTTGTACAGATCCCCGGTAGGCTACACGTCGGTTCCATTTGCCTTTGGTGGCACTGGGCCGATCTTCTACACAAATTTAGAGATGGCATTTTGACGGCTCCTCGGAAGATGGAACCGGAGTAAGATGCTGGGCGCTCAATTGCGGAGACTCCTATGAAAGATAAGCCTGAATCGCGGCGTCATCAATGGGCTCTAGCCGTTTCGGGCGTGTGTCTTTTGCTGCTGGCGCTGTGTGCGCCGGGTGTCGCACAGTCTTCCAATCAATACGAGTTCAACGACAGCCACTTTCACCTTACCAACTACATTCAGGAAGGCACGGACATTCACGACTTTCTGAAGATTATGGGTACCAAGGTCGGCCGTGTCGCGCTTTTTGGGATTCCGCTGCAACAGCAATGGTCGTATGAGAACTCGGGTGATAACGCTCCGACCTACTATTTGCAGACTGACGCACCA
>JASIJX010000482.1 GCA_030049955.1 Acidobacteriaceae bacterium | reverse complement strand
CCTGCAGGTGCAACAGTTGCAAGCAACGTCGGATTCAAACGGCGACTATCAAATCCTGAACCTGCCGGCGCCGGGCATTTATCGCGTGCAGTTCGAGATGCAGGGCTTCGAGATCTACGTGCAGAATGACGTGCACCTGGGCATCGGGTTTGCCGGCCGCGTGGATGCGGCCATGCACATCGGCGCGGTTACGCAATTGGTGGAAGTGAGCGGCGCCACGCCGGTGGTCGATACCGTCAATACGACTAACACGAGTTCGCTGCAGTTACAGGAGATTGTGGACACTCCGCGCGGACTTACGATGCAGGAGCTTTTGCCCGAGGCGCAAGGCGTGAGCATGAACGGCCGCCCCGATGTGGGCGATAGCAACCTCGCACAGCGCCAGGCCCTCGTCACCTATGGACTGGTTCTGGAACCCACGATGAGCATCGAGGGCATCAACGTGACCACCTCTCACGACGAGGACACCGCCGTCTACTTCGACTCGTTCTCGCTCGGCGAAATAGCGTTCAACTCCAGCGGCAACAATGCCGACGTGGCCTTCCCCGGAGTTGACATGGTGGCGCAGTTCAAGTCCGGCTCGAATAGCTTCCACGGCGACGCCGAGTACGACGTCGAGAAGCAGCCCTTCCAGTCCAACAACGTATCGCCTGCGCTGTCCACACAGGGTGTGACGACGACTAATCCACTGGCCGCATCGGGATTTTATGACTATATGGCCGACTACGGCGGACGCATTATTCGCGACAAGCTCTGGTTCTATGGCGAATCCAGCCGTGAGGTGCAGGACTCCGGATCGTTCGGCTTTCACTCCGGGCCGGATGCGGCTGGATGCTGGACCTGCGTGGACGCACCGATCGCCTATATCGGCACGCATCTGACCACCGTGATGGGCAAGGGCGATTACCAGATCAAGCCAACGATCAAGCTGATCGGAACTTATCAGTATGCGCTGAAGTATCTGTCCGCCCAGGGTGCCAGCGCGACCGAAGAATTATCTGCCGTGGAGTACCAGACGCAGCCGGGCAGCTTGTGGAAGGGTGAGATCCAGTGGACTCCGACACAGCGGCTCTATGTTGATGCGCTGGCAGGATGGGGTGGCTATCACGTGCACTACGTTACCGTTCCCGCTGCCGCGATGCAGGCTTATGGCAATTATCCTGCCAGCGCCCCGAATACGGACTTTGCCGGCGACCCCAGCGAAGAGGCGCTCAATTCGAACGGCCTACTGACCGGTCCAACGAGCGGTCCCAATGACCGCCCGCAGAACCGCGTGCAGGCCCGTGGTCTGCTTGGCTACGTCCGCGGTCAGCACCAGTTCAAGTTCGGCACCGATGATACATGGGAGGAGGCGCACACCGCCGTCCTGGGCAACAACAAGGCCGGCGACTATCTGCTCATCTTCAATGGCGCACCAACGGGGTGCAATGCCGCGTGCGCGACGCTGCAGAATGGCTCGGAGATTTCCCTCTATAACTACCCAGTGCTTCCGTCCAACTTTCTTTATAGCCAGTCGCTCTTCGCCACCGATACCTGGGCGCTCAAACACCTTGTATTGAATTATGGCGTTCGCTGGGAGAGATACAACAACTTCTATCCCTCCGAGACGAAACCGACCGGTCAATTTGCCAACCTTTTTCCGAGCGCCAGCTACCCGGGGAAGGGCGTGCTGAGTTGGAATGACTTTGTTCCCAGAGTCGGCGGAGCGTGGGATTTGAAGGGCGACGGCAAGACCGTGATCAAGGGGTCGTTCGGGATTTTCCGTGACACCATGGGCGATCTCTATGCCAACCAGATGAACCCAAACACCATCAGCAGCGAAACCTTTTCTTGGAGTGGGAGTTGCTATACGGATCCGGGCGTAACCAACGCCTTCTACTATGATCAGTACGCGTGCGACGTAAACCCTGCATATCTAGCTACGCTGAACAGCTCCACGCCACCCACGCCACTATCCACCAGCGGCGCGATCTTCCAGCTCAACAATCCCAACCTGAAGCAGCCGTTCTTTTACGAGTACACCGCGCGCGTAGAGCGGCAACTGGCAAAGAATATTGCCGTCAACTTCGGCTACATTCGCCACTCTGCGTATTACTTATACGACTCGGCGAACAGCCCCGGCGCCGATCTGGCGTCGAACGCTGCGACGACTTCATTCACTGGCAACGGCATCGCTGTCGGCCACGCATATAGCGACTATTCAATTCCCGTTACTTACAACGAAACCGGCAATGGGTCGTCCTACTTACCTGGATCTATCACTCTCTATACCTATGCAAAAGGCACTGGCGAGCTGACCTGCGGCGGAGTTGTGGGCTCGTGCACCGAATACCTGAATAACCCCTCCAGCCGCCCCGATATTTACAACACGCTCGAAGCCTCGATCGTGAAGCGCTACTCGAATCGCTTCAACGCCATGGGCTACTTCTGGGTTACCAAATATCACCGCTGGATCAATGGCCTGGTGGGAATGGATGGCGATCCCAACGACGATCTTTTCCCAATCGATAACACCTGGAACTGGGAAGCGCGTGCGGCTGTGACTTACAACGCACCTTATGGGTTCAAGGTCAACACTTTCCTGAGAATGCAGTCGGGCGTTTATGGCCAGGAGGTGGGAAAATTCTCCGGCACAGGAACAAATGGAAACGCCCTCAACCAGGGCTCGGTTACCGTCCGCCTTGGGCCCTACGGTCAATTCCAGGGCCCCATCGTTCCCGTGTGGAATTTTGAAGTTTCACGCGTTACGCATATCAGGGAACGGTTGCAGTTCGAGCCCGACTTTGAAATGTTCAATATCACCAACAGCGCTGCAGCTACCAGTAACAGTTACACGCTGGGGTCAACATTTAATGAGGTTACCGGGATCCTGGCGCCGCGTGTCTTCCGCCTTGGCATTAAAGGGCAGTTCTAAATTAATACACGCCTGCGGCGCCTGAAGACCGAAGCTACAGGAATATATATAGAGATAGAAAGAGCACTCCTGCGCGCCAATTCACCGGCCGCAGGAGTGCATAAGTGTCAGGGATACGAGCTTTGAAGCTGCGACCGGTGGAACTCAAATTCAGTGTGAGGTCACCGGTCATCTTTGTTCAGTGCAAGGTAAGCAGAGGTCCGACGGAATCGCCGGTTAAGGGGGAGGCAATGAAGAGATCGAACTTGGCAAGAATTCTGACAAGAATGCTGGCACCCGGCTTGGTGATCATGAGTTGCGTATCGTTTGCTTTTGGCGACGGTAACTCGTTATGCAGTTTGGAGGGCTACAAGGCTCAGGCCGGCCTTACGGCAACAAACCTGGGCGAGTCGCTGGTGGTCGCCTGGATGGGAGCCAAAGGCGAGGAACTGCGCATGCGTCTGGCCATACATAACGGCACTCCCACCATCGAAGATCTATCCGTACGCAAGCCCGGAGGCGCATGGGCCTCACTGGGAACCAACCTGACGCCGGAGTTTCGCGTGGCCACTGGCCGCCGGCGTCTTGACCAGGAGGCTTATCCGGCGCTCAAGCAGGCGCTGGATGGAAAAGTAACTCAAGATGTGCTCGACCACTATAAGTGGGCCGCCTTCTGGGATGCGCCGCTGCGCCTTCCCGGTACGGAAATCGCCCACGGCGACTCCACGCCTCCGCCCGACGGCATTCCCGGCACCAATCAACTGCCGCTGCCGCGTACCGATGCCGAAGTCACCCACGCCACGGCGACCTATCAGGCCGATGGCTGTGCGGTGAAAACCAACGGCAGCCGAATCGAAGTGACGTTCCCCGGTCTGAGCATGGGAATTTTCTCCGGTGGCCTGCAGTACACAGTTTTCAAAGGCACCAACCTGTTGCGCGTAGAAGCGGTTGCGAAGACCGAGCAGGACGACATTGCTTACAAATATGACGCCGGTCTCCACGGCTTGTCGCTGAAGCCGGGCTCGAAGCTCGTATGGCGCGACACTGCCAACGTCTGGCAGACGAATGAATTTCTTGAACCGCCGTATGCAGAGCCAGGAATTGTCGTCTCCGCCAATCGAGTGATGGCTGCGGAAGGCCCGGCAGGTTCCATCGCTACATTCCCTCCACCGCACAACTTCTTCTGGACTCGCGAAATCTCCGTGAATCTCGGCTACAACTGGTTCCGGCGCGACGATGAAGGCTCTTACTCGATCGGCATCCGCCAGCCGGAAGATGAAATTGACCCGGCGTATGCGGGGCGCGGCCCTGAGGATCGCCGCCAGAATTTCTCGCTCTACAACGCGCGACCCGGCACCGAGCAGCGAATGCCTATCTTTTTTGAGATTGACGCCGCGCCGGGACGGGAGACCGTCGATGCGGTCCTCGCGTATACGCGCAACGATCACTATCAGGCACTGCCTGGCTACTGGGTGATGGCGCGCCACTTCCACACCAACCCAATTCCGCGCCTGCTGGCGATGGGTGGCTTGGGCACGCCGCTGCCCGACTTCGAGCTGATGCGCAGTGCGGGCATTAACGTATCGGGCCCGGTGGGCGGCGGCGGTTTGCGCCCCTCCGGCACGCAGGCGATCGGGCCCGTACAGAGGTTCGCCACCGTCAGCACGAGCTCTACTGGCGCAAATGGCAAAGCTTCGGTACCGCGAAGCCCCAGGTTCAACATGCCTGACAAAGACCGGCTTAAGCTGCAGTCGATGTACTACGAGATGGCGCGTCTGCAGAGCCGCCGAGATTTCCTGGTGATGCCGAACGAGGAACTGTTCGAGTATCCAATGCACGCGCACAACGACATTCTGATTTCGCACCCCACATTCTGGGTGAACCATCGCAACGAGGGCGAACCACTGGTCGAGGACATTCCCGACGTCGGTAAGGTTTACCACATCGGTTCTCCCAACGACCTCATGCAGATGGTGCATGCTGAGGACGCATTCCTGATGATGCCGCATCCTGACACCAAAGGCTCGGCCGGTTATCCGGCTGGGTTCAAAGATGCGAGCTACTTCATCGATGATCGCTATCGCGGCATTGGTTTTCGCTGGGCAATGGATCTCGACCGGTCGGAGAAGCGGATGTCGGATTATCGCTGCATGCCGCTCTGGGACGAGATCAACAACTGGATGGCGGACCGGCCCACACCGCCGAAGTATATGGACGCCATCACCGAAACCTACGAGCAGGGTCCTGGCGACGATTTTTACGCCAACAACCCGGTCAGCTACATCAAGACCGAAGGCACGCCGGGCATCGACAACTGGAAGCCGATTGTCGACGCCATGATGAAGGGCAATTTCTTCGTTACGTCGGGGGAGGTGCTGATTCCGAACTATGAAGTGGCCGGCACGGGTAATAAGCGTACCATCGTGGCCGACGTGGAATGGACCTTCCCGCTGGAGTTTGCGGAAGTGGTGTGGGGCGACGGGCAGAAGACCGATCGCCAGATCATTTCGCTCACGAGTTTGCCGGCATTCGGCAGGAAGCACTTCAGCATCCCCTTTGACGCCACCGGCAAGAAGTGGGTGCGCTTCGCGGTGTGGGATTCGGCAGGCAATGGCGCCTTTGTGCAGCCCATTAAGCTGCCAGCCGCGGTTCAGCCGTCAATGATGACGGCAGCTAATTAAAACCGCCGAACAAATCTGCCCAAGAGTGGTCGCAGGAGAGCTGCAAAAGCTTTCCTGCGCCTTATTTGCTAACGCCGGCCAAACACTGGCCAAGGAAGCGAAAGACGAAGCTGCGGCCGAAAGAGTGACCAGACCCATGCGCCGGTATATAGAGGAGGCAGGATTCCAATCTCCACAGCATACAATGGTTAAAAGAGAAAGGGCCTGTAGCTCAA
>JASIJX010000481.1 GCA_030049955.1 Acidobacteriaceae bacterium | reverse complement strand
TGGACCGCCTCCATTGCTTCCGGACAAGGGCCCAGAGGATTCTCGTTGGCGTTGATCATCACTGCCCCAGGGGGTACGTTGGCAATTTTCGAGAGCTGAGCCATCGCCGGCTCATCGTAGAACGGCATGGCAGATGCGCCCGCCACCATTGCTGCGAACCGGAAGAAACTGCGGCGCGTGAACCCGCGAAGCAAGAGATCAGTTTCCTTTTCTTTACTCAGGACTTCAATCATGCTCATCTCTCCTTTGAGTGTCCGCTTGATGGCGGGTACTCCGATGGCGTCGTGCGAGCTCGCCGCGGTTGGCGTTCGGCGGCCTTGAATGTGCGAGCCGTCAGCTACAAATCAAACCTGCTTCGAACACTTCACAGATCATTCCGATTCCGTTAGGGTGCCCGACAGCCGAGGTGGCTTATAAGCTGAATGCCCGAGTTCCATCGCGGAAGTTTCTAGCGTAAGACGGTCGCTCGATGGTTGGGCAAAGCGCAGTCTCTAAAAGATCTCCACGGCGAAAAGCGTTCGAGCACTAGAAATGCACTCATTGCTGCATGGAGTTGTGCGAATCGAGTCGCTGCAGATTGATCTTCTCAACGGGGAGATCTTCGACGAAGAAGAGACTCGCAAAAAGCTCTCAAACGGAGAGAGTCTACTAATTCAAAATTGACGAACCCTCGGCATGCGTCGGACTCAGGGTTGTCCTACGTTAGTCACACAACGCCTGCGAAGTCAAGACCTATTTGCGGCGGTGCAACTACTTCCCGCGATACGGAGGGCTGAACCTTGGAAGAGGTCATTCAATCACCGGAGGGATTGGCGTCTTTTCAAATCAACAGACGGCGCGTCGACCATCAAACTTACACGCTGCCTGTGATGGTTAACTCAGATTCACGGAACGTTCCCGACGCCATCGAACCTCTGTCCGCAGGTACCGATGATGACGACGATATGTAGCTGTCACTACTGGCCGCTTTCTGAGGCGGCGCAAAATTGACTCGTCACCGCGCTTGTGGCTTAATCAAGGTGCCGCTGAGAGGAGCAGGTGTGCACTGCAGCCACAGCGCCTCACGTCCAGCGGACACTCTATCGAAATGGAGGCATCGATGAACTCCGTACAAATCGGACAGAAGACCTATGAGATGCCCCCGCGGGAGGGGTTTTCCGTCGCACATTTTCTCACCGTCGCTGACATCGACCGATCGGCTCGCTTTTACGAGACGGTCTTCGGCGGCCGCATTCTGAGCGGAGGCGACAACAAGGGCGCGCCTGGGTACATTCAGATCGCGAATAGCTGGCTCCTTGTCAACGTCGGGGGCGGGCCGACCCCCGACAAGCCGTCGGTAACGCTTAGCGTCCCCAACCCAGATAAAATCAGCGGATTTATGAATATCCGAGTTGCGGATATTCAGGCGTGCTATGAACTATGGAAAAGTCGTGGAGCCAAGTTCATCACGGAGCCAATACCCAAGTACGGCGAGATTCGCTGCTACATCCGCGATCCTGACGGTTACATTATCGAGGTGGGACAAAGCACTACCCTCACGTACGGTTAACTCTCGGCCCGGATGGGATCATTGCTTTGCACGGGGCAGCTGCAAGACCAAAGGTAAGTCTGGCGGCCCAACAGTCAGTGGTTCTGGCCACGCAGTCGTAACTCGGATTCTTTCCCGAAAAGCCAATCGACGACGACGCGGAAGATACGGCGGCAGCGGACGGCGCCCCATTCTAGCCGCGTCTGCGCGATCGCGGCGGTTTTTTCAGTCGCTATCAGACGAAATCACCTCTGCAAAGCGGCTTCTCTCTTCGGGAACAGCCACTGTGCGGGGCACTGGCACTACAGCGTGAGAACTCGGAAATTGCTCAAATTACCATTCGCGTGGGAACAGCAGCGAGCATCTGCGACCAGGCTTTTTTTCCAACCTGGGATAGAGCGTGGATGTGATCAAATCGGCGACCAGATGTCCGCGTTAATGCGCTCCCGTTCTTGACAACCGAACCGAGAGAGAAAGCATTTTTACGTCACTAAGGTGAGTGCTTCTAGAGCCTAAGCAGCACTTTTTCACCCGGAGTTGTTGGGTGAACATATGGTACGGAAAGATCGAGTCGGGTAAGTGGATGACAAAGATCGATGCCCAGAGGGCCGGCTATAAGCCAACAACTTAGCCATCCGCAATAGATTTGCGGGAGGGAGATATGGAAATGAAAATGACGAAGATCACTTCGTGGATTACTGCGATGGGCTGCGCGATGGCGCTGTGTTTCGCGCTTGGCGTGGTTCCGGGACTGCCGGGTTCGCCGTCCGCATTTGCCCAGGCAAACCAAGCGCAGCATGCCACGGCGCAGTCGTTGGTGGACATTAACTCTGCCAGCGTCGATCAATTGAAGGCGCTACCGGGAATCGGGGACGCTTACGCCAAAAAAATTGTGGCTGGGCGGCCTTACTCCAAAAAGACCGATTTGGTCTCCAGGAAGATCGTGCCGCAGGCGACCTACAACAAAATATCCGGCATGATCATTGCAAAGCAAAAGAAATAGCGAACCTGATTGGGTGACCTCCGGGTTGAGCTCGTCGCTCCAGGGACTCCTGGAGGTGTGCGATCAATAAAAGGCGTACACTAACGCTGCATTTCGGGAAGGGAAGGATGGAACTCCATGCTGACTTTCACTGAGATTTTCGGAGTAGTATTGGGAACTGCCGCATTCTTGCTGTTCAGGCGGCGATGGTCAGTACCGGCCAGTGTGCTCCTGATCGCCACAATCTCCTGGTCCCACTCCGCGAGAGCGGCGGAAATAGGACGAGGGAATCCGAACTACACGTTGCCCGCGGGACAGGTGGTCCACACCGATCTCATCGTCACAGCGGAAAGCACTCAAGTGAACGGAGAGGTGGATGGCGATCTGATCGCATTCTCACAGAATATTGCTGTGAATGGTCACGTCACGGGAGACGTTCTGGCGTTCGGGCAGGATGTTTTCATCGGCGGGACAGTCGACGGCAACGTGCGATCTTTCGCACAGTCTCTCGTGCTGAACGGGAGTGTGGGAAAGAATGTCATGGCGTGGGGCCGCACCATAGATATGAACAGCAAAGCCAACGTTCTTGGCACGATGACCATCGGAGGCGCCAGCGCCAGTCTTGCTGGACCGATCGGTGGCGACTTACTTGCATTCGCCGGAGTGCTCAACATTGACGGCTCACTCAACAAGAATGCGAACATCCGCGCCGGCCGATTGGTTCTGGGCCCCGGCGCTTCCGTTGCCGGGCGGATTCAATATGAAGGAGAAAGACAGCCGCAAATATCTCCGGGAGCGAAGTTAGCCAGCCCAATCGAAATTCACCTCACGCGCCCACGCCGATCCAGATTTGTTTCTCCAGGCTATTACTGGAGCAGGATCCTTTCCTGGGCCGCCAGCTTTCTCTTTGGCATTGTGTTGTGGCTTCTCGCGCCAGGGTGGTTTCTCCGCGCAGAAAACGCCACGAAAAACTTCGGTCTCTCCCTCGGAGTGGGTCTCCTGTTCTTGATCGCCACGCCGATTGCCGCAATCCTGGCGTGTATTACGATCGTCGGACTCAGTCTCGGGTTTTCAACGTTACTGCTCTATGGGATTGCCCTGTACACGGCACAGATATTTGTCGCCATGTGGGTCGGAGACAGGCTTTTGGGAGAAGCGCCTTCGGCTACAGGGGCAGAGAGTCCGCTAAGACGTGTGGCCGGAAGACTCGCGATTGGTTTAATCGTTCTGCGCGTTTTGCAGGCCCTGCCACTGCTGGGAGCGATTGTCTCAGCTTTGATTGTTTTGTGGGGACTTGGCGCAATTCTCCTCGGCCTCTATCGCGGTATGCGCCGGCAATCTCCGTACCCTGCGCAGCCTCCGCCCGCCGCTGCTTAGGAGTGTCCGGCGGCAAGCATTGATGCTGGCCTGTATCCAAGTTGGTGTTGGTGGAGGCGGGGGGAGTCGAGCTTGCGCTAACCATTGAAAAAACGCAAGTTATTCATTCTAGAAATGCCCGAAGCTCACAGATTTCCATGAGTGCCAGGTTTGCGTACAAATCGCGTACAAACAATTCCTAGAATTCCCGAACCTCCAACAGCTCTGCGTTCCAATCCGTTCGGCGGACATCTGAAGGGCTCTTCACCGTTTATATACCAACCCGGCATAGCCGAAGTGCGACTTTCGATGAGGATAGGAGCGAACCCTCTGGAGTTGGCTTCTGGATGCTGGGATCTTGGACGGAGCTGGCACCTGCACCGCCTGGCTGCGCATCCGATCAAAGTTATTCCCCGTTTCGCGAGCCCGATATGGCTGCCTGTCCGAGTCCGCAATCAGATCGACCCACGACCTATCCGGTTTGCTCGTTTTTCGGCCACTTGCCGAGAACGCTGATCGACTTGAGCTCAATGAGTGGTTTGGTCTGGAGTCGCCAGTTGAGATTGCTGGACAGTAGCCGACATATCGGTACCGATCTCATCACTCGGGGTAATCGAGAGCCTTCAAGCAGAAGCGACCCACCCTAATGACGAGTCTCATCGTCTAGTCGAAGAACTCAGACAAACTATGCCTCAACCAGTGCCTTGATGGCCGTCGAAAGATCGGTTTTGCCTTTCCGTATCGTGTCCCTTGCTCCCTCGAAGTCGATCCAGCCTTCGTTGAAGCCGTCGATCATACGGGCGCGTGGCTGTGGGTAGGACATTCCCTGCGAACGAAACAGCTCTTCCCAGCTTGCACGAGGCACAATCTCATTCTGTACTGGATGGCCGAGTGCACTCGCAAAGGCGGCAGCCACATCGTCAGCGGAGTAACGTTCGGAGGCTTCGAGCTCTACGACGTGCACACCCTGCCAGGTTTCGCCCAGGAGTTCGACCGCGGTCTCGGCAATGTCTTTCGTCGCGATCATGGGAATCTTGTGGTCGAGCGGTTGCAGGAAGCTGTGCACAACTCCGCTTTTCGCGGCAGCGACATCCCACGATGCGTTCTCCATAAACCACGCTGCCCGTAAGAACGTTACCGGGACCGATACGGTGCGAAGCATGGCTTCGGTCATGCCGGAGTTGTTCAGCAGATTGAATTCCGTGACGTGTGCTCCGACCGTTGACAGAAAGACGAGCTTCTTCGGCTGCGCCTTTTCGATAGCCTCGCGGATCGCCGCCGCATTCCGCTCGGTGTCCGGAAAGCCCGGCTTGGGATCATAGTTGGGCGGAGTCAACAGAAACACTCCTTCAGCTCCGCGAAACGCTTCGGTCAACGCAACCGCGTCGTCGAGACTGGCGATCGAAACCTCGCATCCCTTTGCGGCCCACTCCTCTCCTTTTGCAGCGGATCGAACGACGGCCCTTACCTGATGTCCGTGCTCAAGAAGCGTGGAAGCAACTTGGCCTCCGACCTTTCCCGTAATACCGGTAACGACAAACATGATTCCTCCTGTTGCGAGCGAAAGCTCAGAACTGGTTATCTGATGTCGGGAAAGATTATGGCGTTTCGTGCATATACGGTATAGTAGTATTGCTCATGGAGCGATAATTGTGAAGTCTAATGAACAAACACTTAGTGATGCGAATGTATTCGCTTCGGTCGTCCGAATTGGGAGCTTTGCGGGTGCCGCCAGGTCGATGAATCTCTCGCAGTCGGTGACGAGCCGTGCTGTCGCACGCCTGGAGAAGCGTCTTGGGGTTCGGGTCTTGGACCGCACGACACGAACCGTTGCTCTCACCGACGAGGGCCGGACGCTCTTCGAGCGATTGGAGCCGCTACTGGACGGCTTTGAGGAAGCCTTTGCTTCGGTAGCGGAAGAGCGGTCCAAGGTGCGCGGGAGATTGCGAGTGAAGATGCACCCCTTGCTCTCCCATGTGATTCCCAGCGATCAACTCAAGGCTTTCCTCGAGAAATATCGCGAACTCAGCGTAGAGGTTATCAGCAGTGACAGAGTCGGAGACCTCGTCGGCGAGGGCATCGACCTCGCTCTTGCCGTAGGCGATCTGCCTCCCTCAAGCTTCATCACGAAAAGGCTTCTGAACTCCCGGGTTATCACCGTGGCAGCTCCTGGCTACATTGCTAAACACACGCAGATTACCCATCCCAATGACCTTCTCAGCGAAGAGCATACGCTCATCGACTACCGCAATCCCGAGACCGGCAGGCCGTTCCAATGGGAGCACCAGCGAGGCCGGAAAATCTTGAGGATCGTCACACCCGGCAGGCTGATCGTCAGTGATATCGTCAGCCTCCATGGCATCTGCATGGCGGGCTGGGGTATCGCGCAGGTCCTTGAGGTCGCTGTGAGGCCCATGCTTGCGTCAGGCGCTCTGGTGGAACTGCTGCCCGAATGGAGCGATGAACGCTTTCCCATTCATGCGATTTATTCCTCGCGAAACTATGTTCCTCCCAGAACACGCGCTTTCCTTGATTTCATTTCATCGGCACTAAGTGGTAGCACTTAAGTCTTAAACATCGCCATTGAACAGATATTGATCGACGGCCAAGTACGACGGCCAAGTACAGGTAATGGGAAACGGGCTTCGGTCTTGGGGATGATCGGAGGACGGTTGCAATGCCCCTTCTGGTTTCAAGCGCGTTTGGCGCCAACGGAGACGGGTTCGGAGCGTTGCTCGCCTTTGAGCCGAATGGCGAGTTGCGAGGCACCTTTCTGAATGACGATCGCATCGCTGATCCGCGTGGCCTTGCCGTCGACCCCAAAGAGAATCTGCTGTATCTGAACAGTGGGACCGATCGAGTGTTAGCGATCTCCTCGAAGGGGCGCGTTGTTCGCGACACTGGCAGGATCGAAGGTCTAAATCCCGGGGGCGGCACTTTCGGCCCGGATGGCCGGTACTACATTGGGTTGCGCGGCGCACGCACAATTGTCGCCTTGTCGGCCAGCCTTGATGCCGCTGTGGAGCATGTGTTGCCGCCCCGGGTCGTACCTTTCCCGCGAGGATTTGCTTTCGGTCAGGATGGCAGACTGTTCCTCGCGTCTGGAATTGGTCCGAACGGGGAAGGCGATAACTCGATCGTGGCTTTTACTCCAGGCCCATCTGGATTCATGCAGCCTGTTCCCCTGGTCCTGGATCCTGAACTAAGTCCGCTTGATCTCACCATTGCACCGAATGGCAATATCGTCGTCTCCAGCGAGCATCCATTCGGGGCGAAAGACGCGGTGACGACTGTTCGAGAATACGATGCGAGAGACGGACACCTCGTCCGAATTTTCTCTCCCAATGGGAAGGCTGAGTTCCGCAAACCGCGCGGTTTGCGCTTTTCCGCCGATGGCCTGCTCTGCTGCGTCGCCCGCGATGAGGTGATCGGCTTCGATTTCCTTAGTGGTGAATGCTTGGGACCTATCGCGCAATTGCCAAGGTTAAACGGGCAAGCCCTGGTGTTTTACGCGCACTGAACCGGTGTGAGCCGCAAATTGTTCGGTTCCCGGAAAACTGCCTCATGCAAATGTTGGACTGTGGCTGGCCAACAGGCCGAGTCACATATCGCGCTGGCCGTCCGCGACGGTCTTTCCTGATTTAGAGCGAGAGGCAAACTCGGTGCGTGATTTGCCCTGAAGGCGTCAAGCGAGAACCGCTTTTGGTTTGCTCATGAGGCGCTCTATGAGCCTCACCATCAGAAGCCACTCAATGTGACTTTGCCAAT
>JASIJX010000480.1 GCA_030049955.1 Acidobacteriaceae bacterium | reverse complement strand
AGCAATGTGCCGGCCGGGTCGTCGCAGACGATGTACTCCATCAGCCCCGGAAACTGGTGGGTGGAGGCCAATTTCCCCACGGGAAACACGGCCGTCGAGTCTTACCCAGACAGCGACGCAATATACCTCAGTGCACCGCCCCTCGTGAGCAGCTTCACTTACATGTACTCGTCGTTTGCGGAGAACATGAACTCGAACTCCAACACCTCCGCTGAGGCGGCCTACGATATCTGGCTTAACGGTTATAACAACGAGGTGATGATCTGGACCGACATTTCTAACCGCAGCACCGCCGGATGTAGATCGCTGGGCAATGCCGTGTCGTTCGGCGGGTCGCACGGGGTCCCGGAACATCTCTGGGACCTGTGGAAATGTGGCGGCAGCGAGATCATCTGGGAACTCAACCAGCCGGCCCTCAGCCTTTGCGGCGCCAGGAGCGATCGAAAAGACGGTCCAGAATTCCCGCACGAGAACGTGGACGTGGGGACACCTACCGTTTACGGCATAACAAGAGGCAGCGTGGACGTCCTTGCCATGCTCACATGGCTGATGAACAATGGGTACCTGCCGGCAGATAGCACTTTATCGCAGCTTGAGTACGGCTTTGAAATTGCCAGCACGGGCGGGGTCAATGAGCGATTCCAGGTTACCGGCTGGTCGCTTAGCGAAGAACCGGGACTACCCCAATAACCCCTCCAATCCCATAGTTGAAATTTGAGCGGTGGTACGCAACCCGATGCTGAAGGAGCCGGGTTGCGTACCTGGAGCCTGTTTTCACTCTCATGCGTGTAAAGTCACCATCGCGCACCCCCGATGGAGAGGGACACGCAGCACGAGTGCGCCCTCTTTGTCCTTATAGAGAGCGGTTGGAGCAACGGCAGTCTCGACGTCAGGATGGATCACGGAACATTTCAGGTTGTCGAGGCCCGAGACATTTCTGAGGATAACGTCCGCGAAATCAGCCTTTCCTCCCAAGCAGACCGGCATTGCGTAGCCACCGGAGACCTGGAATAAGTTCGCCTTTGCGGTGCTGCCGGCAACTTCGACGCAATGAGGCTCCAGAACCCATTTCTTTCCGCGCATCGCGTCCATCAACGGGCCGTAAGCCAGATAATACTGTTCCGTCTTCATCCACAGGTGCCCGGTATCCCGCTCGAAAAGCGAGCCGTAGTAGTAATAAAAGCCGCGGGTGCCATCGTGATTTTTCTGCACAAGATCGCCCCCGTCGTTCCAGTCCATATCGGGGACGATACAGTGGTTGTTCCAGGGATAGGGTGCGGTTGGATAGGCGCCCATGAGCAAATGTCGCTGGAAAAATGAGTCAGGATCGGTGCGAAAGAGGCTCTCGTTGTAGGTCCACACCATCACCGGCTTCCTCAGGCCCATCAGCGCGGTGCTGTTGAGCCCGCGGCCGTCGTATCCGAATTCGGCGTAGAACCCATCCATATGGCGGTAGACGTCGAAGCGCGCAAAGATCGTACTGGCGAAGACCACCTTACCGGCCTCGTGCATTTTCGGGGCAGCCTTGTCCCAAAGACGGTTCCAAGAAATGCACAGCGCCCGTGCGGGCGCGTCCTGAATCCAGCTCACGCCGTCGTCGGCATCGCTATTGTTATCGAACATGAAGTAAGTGTTATCGATACAAATGCCGGCCGAATCAGGGAGCCACCGAATGTCCCGGTCCACTTGCTCCAGAAGGAACTTCTGATAACCAGGATCGTCACAATCAAGGGCGCCGCGGCGGGAGGCTAACCGCGCCTTGGGAAAGTTGGCGGCCTCAAACGCCCTGGCATCTCGCCATAAGGGAGCGCCGGGCTCTTTATGTTTGCGCGCGTCGTCACCAAAGTTGAATACGTTGAAATAATCCAGCAGGTAAAAGCCATTGGTCTTTAGATAGCGGCCATAATCATTCATTTTTTTGGCGCTGGTCTGTTGCGGCTTAGTGGGGCAATCCGCTTCGTATGCCCAGGACCGCTCCCATGTTTCCTCGAAACTGGTGACCGGCGGCACAAACATGCCCATGTAGGCCATATCGTCATCCAGCTTCCAATTAACGCGAAAAGCCATTTTTTTGAACTTCTCGACGTCGATCGGCCCCTCGTAGCCCGAGTAGGCGGCGCAGCCGGCCATCTCGTCGGCCTTCGGACTGGGAGGCTCAAAGAAATCGGCATAGCGGGCCGTCATCCACCGCAATCCACCACGCCAATCTGCTTCATGCGCGATCAAATCCATTTCAAAGCGAACGCACTTCCCGCCGCCCAGGCGGTAATTGGTGCGAGAAAACTTGACGGACCCTGACGGTGTTGTAGTCAGCCGCGAACCGCATAGGATGATGTCCGCCGGCGAAAATACCAGGCTTAGGGCAGAATCATTTGTCGGTTCAGCGACCGTCGCCAGTGGTAACACGATATGGTCGGGAGTCGTGTCATATCCACCATACGTCCAGTTCGCATCGACCAGCGGCTGCAGCACGAGCGGATCGCGCCATTCGCCAGTTTGCTTGTCGGTATCGGACCAGGTTGACCAAACGGGATCGGCCCACGCCGTCCAAAAGCGCGTTGCCGCAGTGGCCGGGTACTGCAGTTCTGTCACGATATCGGTTGTCCAGGGACTGCCATCGGAGACAATCTCGATTTCCCAGCGTACGCTGTCACCTGAGGGCTTGAAACGATCTACCGCCGTGAGGCTCCGGCCCGAGGCGTTGTCCTTGAAATTCCGCGTAAACTGGATCGCACCGTCCGGTAGTTTTTCCTCCTGGGCGGCGCCGGCTTGCGTGCAGCCCGCCAGGCTTGTCCGCCCCGAGAGGCTGATCTTGCGGCCTCCGGCCGTCACGCCGGAAATCTCGCCCGCCGCCGAAAGTTCTACTTCGATCCCCTTCGCATTCAGTTGGAATGCGGGCGAGCCACCTGCAATTGCAGTCTCGGCGGCGGAAACAGTGGGGATTGCCGTCAATTTCGTTCCCCACAGACCCGCAGCAGTCCCCATCAGACTCCTCAGAAAATTTCTTCGCTGCATTTCTCTGTGTCTCCTTCCCTGTTATTGGTCCGCCCGGCCCGTGTCTTGGCTTCTACGGATGATAGGTCGCTCATCAGGACCGTTGGATACACCAAATCTTCGAGTTGCTCTTGAAAAATTCCTACACTTCCTCACGACCGCCACGATTACGAGGATGAATATCTCCTCGCAATCAGCCGTTATGGAAATATGCGTTCAGTAGGAAAGCTCAGCTCCTTAGGTTGCAACATGGCCGTTCATTTTGGACACCCGTGGCACAGCGCACAAAAAGCCCCTGTCGCACCCTCTCAAAAATGCGGCAGCATTAGGACGCTACCGCTGATATATCATATAATCGAAATAGCTGGCAAGAAGCTTCATCAATTCAGGGCGCGCTCCTATGCATTTCCGATACCTACGCGAACCGATTAAGGATGACAAGGACAATGGAACTGGCAGGAAAGATGTGTCTTGGTCACCGGGGGAGCAAGCGGCGTTGGTGCCAGGGCGGCTCTTGCCCTTTCCCGGCGAGGAGTGCAAATAGCAGTCACAGGGCGAGACCCACGAGTTTGATTTGCCCGGAGCGTGTGCTCCAGTAGCGAATGTACGTTCAGTCGAATGTGGGCAGGGCCGAGGATTGTACACGCGCCGTGGCGAGGTTTTCATTTACGGGAGGAAAGCAATGGAAGAACCCATTGATATGAATGAAATGAAGACTACGCCAAGCGATGGATTTTCGCGACGCAAATTCTTGCAGAACACTGGCGTCGGAGTTTCGCTCATGTTGGGCGGAATGAGGGTGCTTGCTCTATCGGAAAGTTCGGACACCGGACCCGAAAACGCCCGCACTCCGGCAGGGAATAGCTCCGTTATTAAGGTCCATCCCGACAATCCCCATTATTATCTGTATCGCGGTCGGCCGACGATTCTGATCACTTCCGCGGAGCATTACGGGGCGGTGATTAATATGGACTTCGATTATGTCAGGTACCTAAATGCGCTGGCGGCCTATGGGCTGAACTATACCCGCATCTGGCCGGGCGGATGTATCGAGGCGGTGGGCGAGTACTACTCAGGCAACACCGTGGGGCCGAGACCGTCAAGAACCATCCTTCCTTGGGCACGGAGCAGCGTCTCCAGTTGCGTATATGGCGGAAACAAATATGACCTGGACAAATGGAACCCGGAGTTTTTCGCGCGCCTGAAAGATTTCATTGCTAAGGCCGACGAGCGCGGCATTGTGGTGGAAATAAATTTCTTTAACTCGCAGTATTCGCATCGCTGGCCTCTCCATCCCTTGTATTACGAAAACAATATCCAGGGCGTAGGCAAGTGCGATTTCAAGGATGTCCAGACGCTGAAATATCCTGACCTGGTTCAGCGCCAGAGTGAATATGTGAGCAAAATCACCGAGGAAGTAAATGCGTACGACAACATCATTTTGGAGGTTTGCGACGAGCCATCCAATTTCACTCCGCACGCGGAAGCCGGCCCTTGGGTAGGCGACCTTTTGCAGGTGGTGCACGATACTGAAGCCAGGTTGCCCAAAAAGCACATGGTGGCGCAGATGGTGGAGGGACCGATTGGAGGTCCTGCCGATTTCTCTGCAAGTCCTCTACTGTCGATCATTACCGGCCAGTACGTTTGGGGTGGAGAAGCAGATAGCGAGCAGATGGGAGGAATGAAAGGGCTGGAGTATAAATACGGCTACAACAAGCCGATCGAAATGAATGAAACCCCCTATTATCCATTTCAGTACGCAGAAGGGGACCCAATTTTGGACTCGCGAGTGGAAGCCTGGGAGTTCATCGTAGGCGGGGGAGCGAGTTTCAACCATTTGAACTCGCGATACACGGTTGAAGATCCGGCTGGCAACACGCCTGATAATGCCCAAATCCTAAGCGCCCTGCGCAACCTGAAGGAATTCATTTACAGCTTCGACTTCGTCAAGATGCATGCGGACAAAAGCTTCGTGGTTGACGGCGTGCCGGAGGGCGTTTACTGCAGAGGTATCAGCGAACCGGGAGAGCAGTATGCACTTTATCTTCACCATAGCCGGCTTGTTCCGGCGCCCAACATGATGTACTACATTGCGACGCCTGGACAATACAGCGGTGAGGCCCTCGTGTTGGATATGCCTGGAGGGACCTACAAAGCAGAGTGGGTTGACCCCGCCTTGGGTTCAGTGCTCAGTTCTGCCACGTTCGTCCATCAGGGAGGCAATCAAGAGCTTTCGACGCCTGAATATAAATTGGACATAGCATTGCGGATAAAACGCGTTCATTAAATTCCGCGTATGAGCATGGAAAGTCACTCGCCGACTGGCCCCCGGGTGCTGCGACGTGTTCGATAACTCGACGATTCGAAATGGGCGCCGGATAGCTGGAATCGATTGCAATCGCCTTGTGAAACTGCGCAACTGCGGTGTTCGTGTTCCATTCTCGGATCTCCTCGTAGGGCCAGCAGTTGGTGTATTTGCACCGAGACAGCAGCTAGCACCGATAACCGTAACTTCGACGCTCGGGAATGATCCCCATACACGCGGTAAGCGACATAAAGCACCTGCGAATCGTCAGGGTTATACCTTAGTCAGCTGTGCAATTACCCCAGCTGTCTGATCTATGTCACTGGTACCTCTATAAAGCCACCAAGTCCAATCCCACCTCGATCTTGAACTTCCATCCCGGATTGCCTGGAAAGATGCTTCCAGGTTCTTTTGCGCATCGACTGGGTCGAACACTTCCGTAAGGCCCACCTTGGTATGCTTTAAAAAACATCTTGACATATCAGATAGACGGATGTACGCTCCTCCCGTATCAAGCACCGTCGGTTAAACCAGCACAAAATGAGTGTTTTCAGCGCAAAACTCGCGCGAAATAGAGGGCGTCCTTCCTCTGCATTCAGATTGCAAAAAAGACATATCAGTGTCTGACGGGTTGGCCGAGCAGGGCCAACGAGACAGGCTCGAGTGCAGAGCCCCGGCAAAGAGAGACTTGGCCGAACGATAGCCGACCACGCCAATACGTCCCGAGGAGAAGGCCATTCCCTTGCTGTCAATGGCGTTTGAATAATCCTCAATTTCTGGCGCTCGAAAATTCCCCAGTTTTAGTTTCTGTTGATGTTTTGTGATAACGCCGGGAGTGTGCGGCGGAGGACGCTCGTGTAATGACGGTGCAGAAGTTGTGGGTTGGAAGCAAATTTCAATTGCAGGTACACGGAGGGTTTTGTGAGAAACAAATCTTTTTTCTCTCTGAGTCTGCTAGCGACGTTGTTGATTCTCGCGTCTAGTTCGCTAGCTTGGAGCCAATGCGTCACATCCACCTCGACAGGCCAATGCGGACCGTACAGCGACTCGCAGATCACTGAAAGCAACGGTAGTAACACCTACGTCGAGCAGGACGTATGGGGCGGCGTTACGTGGAGTCAGACGCTGACCGCGACCAGCCCCTCGAGCTGGTACGTGTCGGCCAACATAGCGTCCAGCACGAGCCGGGTGTCTTACCCTTACACCTACCAACTCTACGACGGCGAGGCGTTGAGCAGCTTCACAAACATCGTCGCGTCCTTCAACGAAACCTCAGACCACTCGTCCAGCACCGAGGAACAGGTGGGTTTTGACATCTATCTGAACAATTGGGCTAATGAAGTGCAGATTCAGCACGACATGGTGAACACCTCGCAGTGCAATGGCACCACCCCGGTCGCCACGGACGTCTCCTTCGGTGGGTCGTACGGCGTTCCGACCGAGTCTTGGGACCTGTGCTACACCGGGTCGATGTATTACTGGCAGCTCGTCAGCAACGGTGATAGCACTTGGGGCGAATCCACCGGGAGCGTGGAGCTCATCTCCATGCTTACATACCTGGAGACCAACGGGTACCTGCCGAGCAACAGCACGATAACCGAGGTCTCGTACGGCTTCATCATTGACACCACCAGTTCGACGACTAAGACCTTCACGGTCAACAATCTTTCGATAACCAACAATGCTTCGGGCAGCCCGACGATCTCGCTTTCTCCGACCAGCCTCAGCTTCAGCGCAATGGAGGAAGGCTCGAATCCGTCCGCGCAGAATGTCACCGTGAGCAACTCCGGCGGCGGCACGCTGGCAGCCCCGACCACCTCGATCACCTACAGCCAGGGAAGCGGCTGGCTCAGTGTGAACTGCACCGGCAGCTCAGCTCCCTATACATGTTCCACACAGCCCACTACCGGGAGCCTCGCGGCCGGAACCTACAACGCCACGGTGAATGTCTCCAGTTCGGGAGCGACCAACTCGCCGCAGAGCTATGCGGTTGCGTTTACTGTGAATCCGGAGTCTTCGCCGGCAATCTCGCTTTCTCCCACCAGCCTCAGCTTTAGCGCGACCGCGGGCGGATCGAATCCGGGCGCGCAGGATGTTACCGTGAGCAACGCCGGCGGCGGCACGCTCGAGTCCCCGACAACCTCGATCACTTATAACAGCGGCAGCGGCTGGCTCAGCGTGAACTGCACGGGCAGCTCGGCCCCCTATACATGTTCCACTCAGCCAACCACCGGTAGCCTCGCAGCCGGAACCTACAATGCGACGGTGAACGTCTCCAGTTCGGGAGCGACCAACTCGCCGCAGAGCTATACGGTCGCGTTTACCGTGAATCCGGAGTCGTCGCCGGCCATCTCGCTTTCCCCAACCAGCCTCAGCTTTAGCGCAACGGCGGGAGGATCGAACCCGGCTGCGCAGGATGTGACCGTGAGCAACTCCGGTGGCGGCACGCTGGCGTCTCCCACGACCTCGATCACCTACAACAGCGGAAGCGGCTGGCTCAGTGTGAGCTGCACAGGCAGCTCGGCCCCGTATACGTGCTCCACCCAGCCAACTACCGGGAGCCTCGCGGCCGGAACCTACAACGCGACGGTGAATGTCTCGAGCTCGGGAGCAAGCAACTCGCCGCAAAGCTATACGGTCGCGTTTACCGTGTCGTCGGGATCGGCGTGCACCACATCGTCAGAAACTGGCACGTGCGGGCCGTACACCGACTCGTCGATCACTGGAAGCGGTACTTATCCGTTTATCACGGAAAACGATGTTTGGAATCCGCCTTCAACCTGGAGTCAGACGCTGTACTCAACCAATCCTGGGGACTGGTATGTGACAGCTAACTTCCCAACGGACAGCTCGGGAGCTATCCATACTTACCCGGACATGAACATTGAGTACTACGATGGTACGGAGCCGACGCTGGACAGCTACAGCTACATGTACTCGTCGTTCTCGGAGACCCCGGATACATCGTCGACTACCGTCTCCGATATTGGCTTCGACATCTGGATGAACGATTGGGCCAACGAGATAATGATCCAGCACCAGGTGATAAACATTGTCCCGTGCACTAGCTTCGCTACCCACGTAGTCGCCACCAACGTCACCTTCGGCGGGTCGAACGGAGTCCCGCAAAATACCTGGAACCTATGTCAATTTGGCAACGAGGGGTCGGGGTCTGTGGAGCTCGTCTGGCAACTCACGGATCCTAGCGACAGCAGTAATTTTGGCTTCAGCTCCGGGAGCGTGGACATCTACTCCATGCTCGAGTATCTGGAGGGCAACACCGCGTGCTATAGCTCGAGCGGTCCTGGTTCCGATTGCCTGCCGGCGAGTTCCACCTTCACTTCGACCGAATATGGCTTCGAAATCAGTAGCACTGGCGGGTTAAGCAAAACATTTACGGTAAACAGCTTTACGCTTACTGCTTCCCATTAGTAGACGTGAAGTGAAGGAGAGCGGGATGAGCGAATCGTCGCTTGTCCCGCTCTCACCCTACCTGCTGGTAGCGAGCGACCGGACCGCGCCGGCCGATACGGATCCTTCTGTTATGTATATAGATCGACTGCAGCAAAATGCCGCAAGGTTCAGGCTCAACGCGGACAGGTGCACAGGTGCTGCCAAGCGGTGCGGCGGCCAACCAGTTGCTCACCTTGCGCGAAAGTGAGGGACAAGTCAAAGGCTGGCCATTCCGGTAAAGCGCATTTCGCTTTGAAGAAAGAAGTACGCTCCTAAAAACGGTAATACCGGTAAGGATTGTCACCCATAGGAAAGTCAGTGCGATAGTCGGGGTGATAATAGCCGATCGTGGCCTCATCGAGCATGGCTGTCGGCTGCAGGTTCAACAAGCGATCGGGAATGGGCGGTTCGCAATCATGCCCGGATCGATCCCCATTTGGACCGATCCACATGCGATCCGGATTGAGAGCCGTTTTGCGCGGCTGGAAAATCCGGCTATCCACCGCGAAACTGGCGCCGAGATTGGCCAGCAACTGGGCCACCGCGCGTGTGGCCCGCCAGCGCGTGTAGCGAAAATATGTCTTCTGGTCCGCCTCAAAGCAATCCGGGTCCACCTGACAGAAGATCGCGATACCTTCTCCCACTTTTTTGCGGCCAAGTAGGCCGTCCGCCCCGATCTGTGCTCCGCCGTTCAGTATCCAGGCAGGACCATCCAAATAGGTACGCCACCGAAGATCGGACGCGCTCAGGCCTTTTGCTTCGGGCCAATCTGGCACCGAGAGCGAGCCTGCAAAATTGGTTCCCACCGAGTTCAATGTGGTGCCGAGCCACCCGTTTGCCTGCGCACGCGGCAAAAAGAATGCCTTGCCGCCTTGCTCCAAATAGGCATTGAGCGCGGCCGTATCAATGCTCGCATCCGTGCCGACGAGCACCAACCCGGTGTCCGCATCCAACGTATCCGACCGCTGATAATCCACCCCAATCCTATCCAACCACGCCGCGCCAGCGGCGCCGCCAACATACACCACCTTGCTGACTCGTGGCGCCAAGGGCGCATGCTGAGCGTAATCCAGAACGCGTTCGGCCATAAGACGCGCCGCCGGATCCTGCGTCACATGATCTTCCAGGTCCAGCGTGCAGACAATCAGCCGTCCCTTGCCGTAGTCCAACTCCATCAGAGGCAGATAAGCCAGGTCGAACTCGCATTCGAGCAGGGGAGTCCAGCCGCTGCGGTGAGGTTTCTCAATAGCCGCACTGGTGACCCCACCGCGGTTGCCCCAGTGCCATCCGGCATAGGGCTGATCGCCTTCGTTCCCTCTGTGGTAATCACCAACGTATTCCGGGTATGCCGCAATCAATTGGCTGCTTCCCGTCCAGTCACGCAGGTCGTCGGCATCGATCTCCTGGGCGAACGGGGAATTGGGAATGGGAAAGACACGCCGGCTCACCTTCGGGCAAACCCGCCACCCGAGGGCTTCGGTCATCCAGGCCGGGTCCTGTGCGAAGATCAAAGCGCGGCCGCCGGCGCGCACATAGGGCTCCAACTTGGCAGCGACCGCCGGATCATCTTTCAAGCCGTTGCGTCCGATAACTACCAACGGAGCCGCGTCGTTCCAAGCGTACGGCGTATAGCCGAGGCTCGTCAGCATCTTGCTGGTCAGGCCGTCCGGATCCACAATCGCGACTTTTTTGGGGGCCACTTGCTGTGCGGCAAAAACCCGAAACGTAAAGGTATCGCGGTGGGTTGCCTCGCCGATCGTTGCGGTGAGCGTGATCTGGCCGTCGGCCTTGTTGCAGTCCTTCACTTGGGGAGCCTTGATCTCGATCGGCAATTTGCGGATCTCCGAAACCGCCAGTCTGCCGCGCAGTTCGCCTTTAGCCACTGTATTCCCGCCGACGGTGGCAACCCAGGACGCTTCGAAAATCTGCGGCTGACGCATATCGTTAATCAGGACAATCTGCTTCTGGAACTTCTGGCCGGCGCTGAAATGGTGGTCCTTGGCGGTGTACGCTTCCGGCGGACCGGCGATCCACGCCAGCGTCGGGAGGTTAACCTGCTTTAGTTCGTCCTGTATCCACGACCAGGTGCGCAGGCCTCCCGGAAGCCCTGCAGTGCGCCAGCTCTTCCAGGTGTTTGTACGGAAAAGAGCCTGGATTTTGCGGTTGTCAGGGAATGGATCCAACTTGTCCTGGAACCTGTTGTAGAGCATTCCGCCACGGAACTGGTTACGAAGATACTGCCGGTACTCTGTACCTTCCGAGGTATAGGCGTCCATTCCAAAGTAAATGGCAGCGAATTCCGTCAACAAAGGCTCGCTGGTAATGTTGCTGCCAAAGCCATCGCGCCCGCGAAGGAACGTGCATTCCACAGGGGTGCCGAACTCAGTCATGGTAATCGGCATCTCGCCGTTCTCTGCCCATGCGCTCAACCACTCCTCGCGCTCTTGGAGCGGCAGCAGGTCCAAATAGCAGTTCGCTGAGTGGACATCGCCCGTATCAGAGCCCTCGTGACTGTAATAGACCCTCGTGGGATCCAGCTTCTTAATCTCAGCGAACATCTGTTTGGCATCATCCATAAGCGGCAGCCAGCGCTGGTCGCTCTGGGCCCATCCATGGCGGCCGAAGTTGCGTGGATCCAAATCGACCGCACTGTTGAAGAAGTTTGCACCGGCGATCCACATCACCGCAGACGGATGATTGCGGTAGTAACGTATCCATACGTCAGCGCGCTCAAGGGCACGTTGCCGGTTTTGCGCCCAAACAAGATTTCCACCTGGATCTCTCATGTACTTGTTTGCGTCGAGAACATACACTGCTCCCAGGTACCCTTTGCGATCCGCCTGGCCGAGCTCCGTTCCGACGTCTGAATCGTCACCGCGTGTATCCGGGTTCCAAGAGCCGAATTCCGAAAAGTTGTCTCCGACCTCGCCGAGAGGACCATTGTGAAAGCAAGGCTGTCGCAGGTGGATCACGGTGCCGTTGAGGTAGAACTGTCGGCCTTCAATCCAGAACTCCCGGAAGCCGAAGTCCTGGTTGTACTGGTCATCCAAACCCGCTCCCCTCACCGTCAGCCGAAGGGTGTAAAGTTCGGGTTGATCCACATCCCACAGGCGCGGGTTCGTCCAGGGCCAGGAGACTGTGACGGTCTGCGTCGGTTTGGCCTCTACAGCGGCGTCTGCCGTGAAGCTCTTTTCCAACGCCCCCTTTTCGTTGAGCATGTCCGCGACGAATCGCACTTGGCCCGCATGATTGAGACCACTGAGATCGACGTCCAGTGAAATGTCGTTCTTTCGTGTGGAAGTGCGTATGAAGACGTCGCCTACGCATGCCTCGGATGTGCGGCTTTCCAAATAAACGCTGCCGGCCAGACCCCGCGTCTTCAATTTGGCCGCGCTGTAGGTGACAGCCATAAAAGCGTTCTGCCAGAAGTGCCCGACCATTTGAGAGTCCGCGATGGCTGCCACTAGCACTCGGACCTCTGCCGTTTTGCCCGGCGTTACCGCACGCGTAATATCCACCGAGCCCCACGGCCAGGGAACCTTGCCGCATTCCTGGCCGTTGACATAGACAATGGCGTCGGTGCAGACCCGGTCAAAGCGCAGCCTGATCACTCGGCCCTGCCATTCGGCAGGAATCGGCACCGCGCGCTCATACCAGGCGCTGGCGACCGCTGCCCCATCATATGCGTCCCATTGCGGACCACTTCCAAGGGCCACTAAATCGGAAGTCTTAGCCTCGCCTCGGCGACTCCCCCAGTTGCCTGGCACATTGATATACGCCCACCCCACCTTCGGTGGACCGGCATTTCCAGCGACGGCAGGCGTGAAGCGCCAAATACCGTCGAGGGATACCCGCGACCGTTTTGTATTTACCGTTACGACGCTCGTCTTGCCCCAGTTCAGGCTCATGCCGGCCGGCAACACGGCGTCCGCAGACTGCGAGTCCGCCATGACCAACGGCGGGAGCAGCGTCGCACCGGCCAGCGCTGCGGTGGATGTCTGGATGAATCGGCGGCGCGTCAGATGATCGCTTGCCCGAGGATGTTTCGGCCTGTGTCTTCGGTTCATGAATTTCACTCCCAGCAAAAGCAGCATTCCTGCGCGGATTCAGTACCTGAGCGAGAACATCCCCGCAGCTGTGGCTGCGGCCACTCCCCTATGTTGAGTAAGAATTTTTTGATATATCATATTGGGTTTGCCTGTCAAGCGCCTGCTGATAGCCGCTGACGTCAAGTTTGCTCGTGCAAATATCAGCGGAGTTGGCTACGTTGATGCGCCTTGATGATCACTAACTGACTCGCCCATTCCAGCGATGAAAGTTCTTCTCGTGCATTCTTTAATGTCCATATCCGTGTAAATTTCGCTTGCTGCCATTTGCTGCTAAGATTCCATGTCCTGAAGTGTTACCGATTCCTGTGGGAGTCTCGGCTCTGCAACTGACCCCGACCTCACACCTGTCCAATATCTTTCAATTTCTTCTAGAGGTATATTTTTAGTCTCTGGCACGCACAGCCAGGTAAAGAGTCCTTGTGCAAGAGCCATCGACGCAAAAAAGCCGAACGTGAATGTTTTGCCAGCCCTGTGAAACACAAAAGGAAACAGAAGAATGACGGCTGCATTGGCAAGCCACTGAAGAAGCACGGGCACAGTCATCGCCGCTCCGCGAACGTCATTGGGGAAAATCTCAGGCACGAGGGTCCAGAACACCGGGCCGATACAAGACGCAAAGAATGCGAGGAAAACCAAGATGAGAACCAGCGCGACAATGCCATGAAAACTACCCAGAAACACGGTTAGCGCTAGGGAGGCAACTGACGCCGCCATCCCCATGGAACCAACAATATAGAGTGGCTTCCGCCCAAATCTATCGATCATCCAGAGAGAAAGAAGAGTAAAAACGAGCTGTGTCATGCCAACCAATAAGATGGAGGCAAGAGCGCTATCAGTGCGCCATCCCGCCGATTCGAGAATCGCTGGAGCGTAGTCGATAATTGTGTTAATTCCTGAAATCTGCACCAATATTGCAAGGCACGAACTCGCGAAAAGCGCTCGACGCACACCCGGCCGCAGAATCGCGCCCCAGTGGAGTCGTTCCTCGAGCAGCGTTGCCCGTATCTCTGCGATTTCAATTGAAGCGCGCTCCGAACCGTTGATCCGTTCAAGAACGCGAAACGCCTCCTCAAATTTTCCAATGATCGCGAGGAATCGTGGCGTCTCTGGAGCCAGCATGATCATCAACAAGAAAACCGTGGAGGGGACAACTCCGGTAAGAAACATCCATCTCCAATTGTTTGCTCCAGTGTTGCGCAGCAGATAGTTGATCGAGTAGGACACGATGATGCCGGTAACGATCAACATTTGGTAAAGAGCTCCCAGGCGCCCCCGGACTGACGGCGGTGCAACTTCTGCTACATACAGCGGGGAAAGAAGGGAAACGCCTCCCACCGCGATTCCGCCCACAAAGCGCGCCGCGACAAAGAAGGTCAGATTGTCTGCACAGGCGACAGCAATCGAGGATACGGCAAACAGCAGTGCCACTATAATCAGAAGTCTCCGGCGTCCAAAGCGATCCGCTAGCTTGCCGGCCACAAGCGAGCCGATGACGCAGCCGAACACGAGCGAACTATAGGCCCAACCGAGAGCGAGGTCACTCAAAGCGAACTGCTTGACGATGAACGGACCCGCGCCCGTGATGATTCCAACGTCAAAGCCAAATAGAAGGCCCCCAAGCGCAGCCGTTGAGGCTAGGAACGACACGTAGCGGACATTGATCTGTTGGTTCACCCGATCTGCTCCCGTGATGAACCTGACAGGCGGGCGGCTTCCGCAAAGCACGCACGCGCCAGATCTTTATAGAGCAGCGCTTGCTCGTAGCGGTCAGACTCCTCGACAAGATGGCCAGAGGAATCCGGGAACATCCGGGCGTAATAGTGAGTGGCTGAAAGAAGCTCCGGCGCAAAAATTAGAACGTCGCCGGAACTCGCACCAGCTAGAAATCCCAGCATGGAACGAGTCCATAGCTCCTTGAAATGCTCAAGATAGTTAACCTGGCCGTGAGCCTGAAGAGGGCGCAAACTCGTGTTGGAGTCGATCGGCACCTGCATGCAGCCCGGGCTTGCGATGCGACCGTGGACAAACCCGATGCGCGCAAAAATCGGTTCCATGAACGCCACTTTCTCATCCCAGTTTCCGTAGACGAGTTCCTGGCCGCAGTAGTAGTGGCTAAAGTCGCCATTGAATCGAACCTCGGGAAACTTCATTGCAATGTTTGCCGTGCGCCAGATGTCTTGCGTAATTGTGGCGCGATGCGTCTCGATGAAGATGGGTAGCCGATGTTTTTCAGATGCCGTGAGAATTGCCTCGACGAGACAGAACACTTCGTGGTCGCTTTCTAATCCCCAACCAGCATGAACCGTTAGGCAGACATCGCCACGCGAACAATGTTTGGCCGCAATTGCATCGGCCTCACGAGGACTGTTGATTCGGTCGAGCCCACAGTAAGGAAGCAGCGCCTCAGCCGGTGCTGGCGCATCCGTCGTCAGTTGAACACCCTCAAATGCATCCGCCAATAGCCGCTGATAACGAGCCGAACCTTCAAGGCCTGGCCAGAGGCTATTACTGGGCAAATCGGTCAGATTGTCTAGATTCAGGTAGACCCGAAGCTTAGGCGCATCCACCGATCCGTCGTTGAGAAATCCAGAACGAGAGCTCATGCGCATCTTTAGTTAAAACTCGTCAAACGCAATCTGATGAGGTGGGACGCCCAAACTGTCGAGCATCTTGGTGCAAGCCTTGATCATCATCGGAGGGCCACACAAATAGTACTCAATCGTAGTCGGAGTGGGGTGGGACCGGAGATAGTTATCGAAAACGACTTCATGGATAAAGCCAACCTGACCTTTCCATTCATCCTCGGGCAGAGGCGACGAAAGCGCGGGATAAAAACTGAAGTTGTGGTGCGAGTTTGCAAAGTTGCTGAAGTAGTCGGTATAGAACAGCTCCTGTTTCGATCGTGCGCCATACCAGAAGCTGATTTTGCGGGCGGTTCGCTCTGTTTCCAGCAAATACGTCAGATGTGCCCGGAGTGGCGCCATGCCGGCGCCGCCGCCGATGTAGACCATCTCACGCTGCGTGGGCTTGATGTGAAAGTCGCCAAAGGGCCCGATTGCGGAGATGCAGTCGCCAGGTTTGAGGCTGAAGAGATAGCTGGAACCTGCCCCCGGTGTACAATCCTGTCCCGGAGGCGGCGTCGCGATGCGAACATTGAGCCGCAGCGTGGACTCCGTTTTAAGATTGCTGGCTAGAGAATAATTATTGCGCCGGGAGGCATCCGCATTGCTGGCAACAAGATCGAATAGATGATGGTTCCTCCACACCGAGGCAAATGGCTCAGGGATGTCAAAAGTGCTAAAGGGGATCTCACCATAGGCCGGAATCTCAAACTGCAGATAATCTCCCGGAGTAAATGTGATGGGCCTGCCGGCGTTTACCGGTACAAGAATGAGTTCCTTAATGAAGGTAGCAACATTACAATTGCTCACCACGCGAAACTCCGTAGTTTGTGGCGCCCGTGCGCCGGCGCCACCTGGGTGCACAATATGGATCCGGATTCTAGCGTCGCGTTCTTCCACAGGATAAGTCGCCAATCCGCGGCAGATCGGTACGCGCGCAGGGGAGCCATCAATGAGGTTAAAGCGTCCATTATGCTTGGGACACTCTATCATATTTCCGATAATCAGACCTCCGGCCAGATGAGTGTTTCCGTGAGTACAAATTCCATCTGTGGCGTACAGCTGCCCATCGCGCGTGCGATAGAGAGCATAAGTCTTTCGACCATAATCAACGCGGAGAACATCTCCGTGCTTCAACTCCGCTGCCGCACATGCATCAAGCCAACCGTCGGCGTCCTGTTTAAGTTCAGAAGAGCGAGTGTCTTGGCATAGGCGGGACCTTTGTTCCGGAAGACGGCGCTTCACATGATATGACGGATCTTTGACTTGTCTGGTGACGGTAGAGATGATTTCGCGCCAAGCCGCAAAAAGGCTTGGGTAGGTGGGCGGACAGTCATCCTTTACGGCAGCATGGAGCAATGGCAGTGAGTGATATGGAACAAGCGGAAACATGTGATGCTCGATGTGGTAATTCATGTTCCAGTAAAGGAACCGATTCACACTGCACATCGACACCGTGCGGCAGTTTAGACGGTGGTCGAGAACATTCTCGGCAAGACCGGCGTGCTGTGTGAGGCCATAAACTACCAGGAGCCATGTACCGAAGAGATTGGGCAGGCCGATGAAGAGTAACGGCAGAAGGCTGCGGGTATAGATGGCAATGCCGATCACGGTCGCATAGATCGAGATGTAGACTTTCGCTCGTAGATACACTTTTGAATATTCAGGCTCAGGGATGTAGGTTTTTTCTTCCGGGGACATGCGGCCACTGCAGTGGAGCAGAACATGATGAAAATATTTTGGGTACCCCTTCAGGTTGAAAAAAGACATCACGATGCCCCTGATGTCTGGCGGCCGCGGAACAGCAATTTCCGGGTCGCGACCCACAATTAGCGTGTCGCTATGATGACGCGTGTGACTCCAGCGCCACACAGTGGACTCGCGCATCACCATGAACGACGCGATCTCATAGAGAATGCTGTTCATCCAGTCGGACTTGAAGGCAGTACCGTGTCCAGACTCGTGCCAGCGTGAGTCGGAAGTTGAGGCATACAGGACGCAGTAGGCCAAATAGGGAACAATGGCCCAGAGCGTGTGCCGGAGCGCATATGTAGCTAGTGCACACGACAGGATGAGAGCAAACCACAGTATGGTGTCTCGAATCGCCGGTGCATCACTACGCTCTAGGAGGTCACGCATCGTCTCGCGGGGCACAGGGCACTGATACCAATCCGCTTCAGCGAGCCCCTTCTCTATAGCACGAGTCGAATTTACGCCCGTAAGACTGTAGTCAAACTCTTGTGGTGGGTTAAAGGCGGAGGCAGTGTTACTACTCATGGTCATTCACCTTTTAGTGAGGTGTTGTCGCAGCATCAAGTTTCAGTTGCGAGCAATTCCATGAGCCCAGTTCGCTGGGCGCTGTCAACGGGCCCAATACAGGAGCGAAGTGTGTTGTCGCTACAACGCTCATCTCACGCGCGCTCAATACAGCCAAAAGCATAGGTCGTCATCTCTTTTCTCGGGGCGCCGGGACGCAAAATGATGTCACCAAGATGGGGGCGATTGGCTCCATCTGGATACCCTTCGCACTCAAGGCAAATGCCTGCATACTGCGGATAGGCATCGCCGGACTTGCCAGTCAATGAAGCATCAAGAGCGGCCCCTGTATAGAGCTGAAGATGGGTAGCGGTAGTAGAAATTTCCAGCGTCCTGCCGCTCTCAGGATGTACAAGCCGAGCAGCCCGCACCTGTTCGCCTGATCCAATCCTCGCGTCTTTGCGGATGACATATAGATCTCCGTGGTTTCGAAACAGATCCGGAATGACCTCACGCAAGGTCCTCGGACACCGAAGATCATTGTTGTCCCCCACCGCAACTGCCTCGCCGAGAAGAGTCATGAACTCGTCGGCCGCAATGAACTCGTCTGCATAAATCTGGAGTTCATGGTCTGCGATCGAGCCGGAGCCTTCTCCTGCCAAATTGAAATAGTGATGCAGGGTAAGGCTGAACGGCGTCGGCTCATCTGCGCCACCGCAAGTTTCCACCAACAGCGCGTTGTCTCGCGTAATTGTGTATGTCACCGTCACGTCCACCGTGCCCGGATACCCTTCCTCGAGGTGTGGGCTCCGGTACATCAATTGCAGCGACGGCTCCCCGTTTACCCTCTCCACAGGAGTGGCTGCCCATACTCGTTTGTCGAATCCTCTTTTTCCACCGTGGAGGTGATTTGGGGGGTTATTGGGGAAGAGTTCGTACAACTCTCCATCGAGACGGAAGCTGGCGTTCGAGACTCGCCCTGCAACTCGACCCACCACGCAACCGAAATAGGCCGAATGACTTAAGTAAGCGGCGAGATTGTCGAAGCCCAAGACAACATCCGCCAAATCGCCCTCGCGATCCGGCACCAGAAGTCGCGTAACAGTTGCACCGTATGTGATGATTTCGAGTGTTAACCCACTTGCGCCGCAGAGCGTCCACGCGTCAATCTGGCGTCCATCCGGGGTCGTCCCAAACACGCGCGGATTGATAGCAGGTGTCACGGCGACAAAACTCCTCACATACCCTACTGATCGCGCCGAACGGCTGTCTTCTCGACAATTGATAAAAAGTTTTCGTATATTGTCCTAATGCTGGCAGACCTGAAGCTTGGCAAAACGTATGACGGGCTCATTTACCTCGCAGAATCTATACGAAATCTGCCGAGTCTTCAGAGCCATCACCACCGCGAGCTCGAGTTGAATTTTATTGTCCAGGGGACGATTACGTATGTAGTGAACGGTCACCGCTTCACATTCTCCCCGAGAACCTTGCTGTGGCTCTTTCCAGGGCAGGAACATCAACTAATCACCCGATCAGACAATGCACGTTTCTATGTCGTAGTGTTCACGCCGTCGCTCATCAACAAATCCTGTCACATCGCAAAATACGAGGGCCTGAAGCATTCTCCAAATAATCAGAGCGAACTTGCGAGCACCGTGCTCGACCCAAAAGCCTTCGACTTGATTTCGAAGATGATGGAATCTCTCATGGAGGGTTCCTTGGACTCCGATTTGCTGAATCGCGAGGCTGGATTTGGAGCTGCCTCGGATTTCCGCTTCGAGCATCACGACCCCGATGGACTCAATGCCGGCCTTCATCACCTATTGCTTCTATGCTGGCGCCTTCAGAATGAAGGAAAGACAAGCGGAAAGGCTATCGCTCTACACCCCTCGGTGCAACGGGCGATAAGAGTGTTAAGCGAGAACGATACCGGCCAGGATTTGAATGAACTCTCCAGGGCCTGCGGGGCGAGCAAGGCTTATCTCAGTCGAATTTTCCATCGACAGGTTGGGGTGCCTCTCAGTCAGTACCGTAATTCCTTGCGGCTGTCGCGCTTTTTCGAAGCATACCGTGGAACGGATCACAGCACTCTTGCCGAAGCGGTCTATGGGGCCGGATTCGGAAGTTATTCGCAGTTCTATAAAGTGTTTATACAGTCGTATGGGTGCGGCCCCAGGGAGTGCCTTTCGCGTAAATGTTGAGCCAAGCTGATGAGCCTGGCGCAATCTGGACCAAATGGACGGTTTCCGCCTCGACTTGCGCAAGTCTGCCGCGATATTCAGGCCTGTTATGCGGCCTTGAGTGTTTTGTGTTGTGGCTTGAACGCTGTCGACAATCATCCTTTTTCCGGCTCCGTTCCTCACTCCCAGTGCCGGCGACATTGGTTCCTACCGACTCGTCGTGCATCCAAGAGTAGGTCATGACACTTATTTAGATGGTTTTTGTGCCACCGGATTTGCGCCAATTTCAGGTAGTCAGCGTTGTGGCTTTTGAGAAAATCAAGCGCAAAGATGTCTCGAAAGAGATGCGGGTTTAGAGCCCTACCAGCATGGCGGAGCGTTTACGAGGGATTTCAGGATGAGAAGTAATGTCATTAGCGCGCCTCCTTCCCGTAATCAGCAGTTGGTGAACTAGGCGGCATCTGAATCCAGAACTGTCCCAAAACGCCGGTTGAACGAAGTAAATCGATAAATTGTGAGGGATAATCTTCTCTTTGCGCTTTTGGTCGGCGCAACGTCGAATTAACTATTGTGATATGTCACTGAGACTGGGAGTTGCTCTTGAAAATTGCCGCTTCGGAAAACAATTGACAGCGATTATCAAGCAGTGATATGGCAGTAGTCGACCGATTTTTGCGGTCGGAGGTTTTTTTGAGAAATCTACGCATTTTGCCTCGGTTGCTCCCGTTATTAATTCTGGGGGTGTGTTCGCCTGCTTTTGGACAGTCGCCGGCCATCTCGCTTTCTCCAGCCAGTCTCACAGCAAACATGTCAGGGGTGTGCAGCGGCAATCCAGCTACCCAGGATGTCACCATTAGCAACTCTGGCGGCGGCACGCTGGCGTCGCCGACACTCCAGTACACCTACAACCAAGGAAATGGCTGGCTGAATGCTTCGGTTTCCGGCAGCTCGGCTCCCTATACGTTGCAGGTCACCTTCCAAAATACCTGTGGCTTGGCTCTCGGGACCTACACTGCTACGCTTGCAATCTCCAGCTCGGGAGCGAGCAACTCGCCCGTCAACCTTCCTATTACGCTGAACGTTGGGTCGTCGGGCTCACCGACCATCTCGCTTTCCCCAACCAGCCTCAGCTTCAGCGCAACGGCCGGAGGCTCGAATCCATCCTCACAGAATGTCACCGTGAGCAACTCCGGCAGCGGAACGCTGGCGTCGCCGACGACCTCGATCAACTACGGCAGCGGAAGCGGCTGGCTCACTGTGAGCTGTTCGGGTAGCTCAGCCCCCTATACATGTTCCAACCAGCCAAGCATTTCGGGGCTTGCGGCCGGGACCTACACCGCCACGGTTAATGTCACGAGTTCGGGAGCGACCAACTCACCTCAAAGCTATACCGTCGCGCTGAACATCACTTCGGGATCGCAGTGTGTCATGACCGCCCTGAACAATAACACCAATTGCGGGCCTTACGACTACACGCCGGTTCAAGAAATGAGTGGCGACGACGTCC
>JASIJX010000479.1 GCA_030049955.1 Acidobacteriaceae bacterium | reverse complement strand
GGAAGCGTACGATATCTTTCAATTTCCCCATTGGGCCAGAAGATCTCTACATCTGCTTGAGCGGCATTGCCGAGGCCGAAATGCAATCGACGATCGTTTGAAGAATAGTAGCTGGTCTGCGCAGTGACGGTCTTGGCTTGTTTCTTTTGACCATAATAGGCAACCACGCGCGCACCGATGGCGCTGCGATTCGACTTAGTTCCCACGAGGAAGATTTTTAGCCAAGTGTCGTCGCCGCGCACGTCGTTGCGGAGAAGCGAGGGCGGCTCGTTCATATTCATGATCAAGATATCGACATCGCCGTCGTTGTCAAAATCTCCAAAGGCGCTTCCGCGGCTCGAATGCGGGGTCGTCATGCCGGGACCGGCGTCGTCGATAAGTTCGAACTTTCCATTCCGCAAATTGCGATAAAAGAGCCGTGGGGTACGATACGGCCATGCCGGAAACCGCGCTGCTACTTCCGGGTAGATGCTGCCCGTGACCATCACAATGTCAGGCCAGCCGTCGTTGTCGAAATCTTCCAGAGCCGTTCCCCAACCGATATAACGGATCTCGACGCCCAAGCCGGTTTGCAAGGAGTCTTCCTCAAAGAGCCCGGTACCGTCATTCTTGTAGAGCCCCGGTGTGTCCCTCATGAAATGCGTAACAACGATATCAGTGTGGCCGTCCAGATCGAAATCTCCAATCGCGACCCCCATGTTGGACTGTTCCTGACCATCCTGGCTCAAGGCCACGCCGCGCTCCAGGGCTTCCTGGCGAAACGTACCGTCGTGATTATTCATCAGTAAGAAATTAGGAGTGGAGTCGCAGGCCACAAAAATGTCGGGCCAGCCATCTTCGTCATAATCCGCTACCACGGCCGTCATTGCATAGCTGCCGCTAAGTTGGGCGATCCCGGACGCTTCGCTGACGTCGGTGAACGTGCCATCGCCGTTATTCCGGTACAGCTTGTGGTGCATGGGCTTGAGCCCGCGCGGTCCGCAATTCACGGGGACGTCCATGTAGCGGCAATACGAACTAGCGCCCGGTTTCGGAATCGCTTTCTGGTCGAAGTCCAGATAGGTGGCCACAAACAGATCGAGATGACCATCGCGATTGTAGTCAACCCAGGTAGCGCCGGAGTTCCAAAGCACCGGTCCCGATTCCAGCAGTCCGGCTCTTTCCGTTACGTCGGTGAATGTACCATCGCCATTATTGCGGTAGAGGACGTTTTGTCCCCAATAAGTGATGAACACATCCTCGAAGCCATCGTTGTTGTAGTCGCCGATGGTGACGGAACAGGCCCAGCCGCTACGTTCGAGTCCGGCCGCCTTCGTCACGTCGGTGAACGTGCCGTCGCGATTGTTTTTGTACAAGCGGTTGCACGCGCCTGGCGGAGTGCCATCGAGGCGCACGCCGCACAAAACCAGGATGTCAAGCCATCCATCATTGTCGTAATCGAAAAACGCGATCCCGCATCCGTTGGTTTCAAGGATATAATCGTCGTGGTTCGATCCTCCGTAAATGATCGGGGCGCGCAGGCCGGCTTGCTCGGAGATATCGGTGAACCGGGCGTTGAACGGAAGTCCGGAAGGCTTCTCGCGAGGCGCGGCTTTCCTATCGGGCGTGGCCATTCCTCCCTGCTGGCCATAACTCGATATCGCCGCTCCCGCGGCCCATGCCGCGACAGCAGCCAGCCATTCCCGGCGCGTCATCTTGGTGGCTCCAGCGCATCGATCGCGAGGTCTGGCGGCACGCCGGCATGTGTCTGAACGATGCCACTGGGCCAACGAATTACGGCCTGCTCAGCCGGTCTGGTAATTTCGCAAGTCATTTTAGTCAATACTTGTCGGCGTTTGTCAGGCCTGTTCTAATGTGCCGATGCGGCGGCGAGACAAGTCTTTCCACTATTGGCCGGATCTTTGTTCTCGCGGTCCACTTCCTTGAACTGATCGAAATACGTCCGAGATTTCGCCACGTCTCCGAGCCGCCGCGTGACGATGGCAAGACCGTAAATGGCTGCGGCATTGCAGGGATCGAGTTTTAGCGCGGTTTCAAGGTACTTCCTGGCCTCGTCGTATTTGTGCAGATCGCTCAGCAGTTCGCCCATTTCATAATTGGCTTTGGGAGATTCGGGATTGATTTCGAGAGCCTCGCCAAGCAACTTAACGCTTTCCTCCGGATGTCCCAGCATCCGCTGGTAATCCGCGAAATCGACTAAAGGCCATTCGTCCCGCCGCTTGTACTTCCGGTCGAGTTCGATGGCTTTCTCAAAATTCTTTTCGGTCAGGTCAACATTGCCGGTACCCTCATAACATAGCGCCAGGTTGTGATAGACCTCAGGGTAATCAGAAAAGATTGCCAGTGCCTTCTTGGACGCCTCGATAGAAGCGACATAATTACCCTGCGTAAAGTACAGCCTGGCGAGCTGGTACTGGAGTTCGGCGTTGTCGGGCTTGAGCGCGATCGCGTTCTGAAGAGACAACTTAGCAGCTTCCAGCATATTGAAGCTGATGTAGTTGAGGGCGAAGAGCTGCTGAATTCGCCAATCCTTAGGAGCCAAGCGGTAAGCCTGGGACGTTAACATCATGGAATCTTTGGTTTCATTGCGGCGATAGTGAAGATAGGCCGCGATATACAGCAGATCGACGTTGTCCGGCAGCTCCTTAAGCATCTGGTTGACCCTCGCCAGTCCAGATGCGTAGTTCTTTAGTGGGCGATAAGTTTGCGCAAGATAGAAGGCATCGTTTCCATCTCCTGCCCCGGACTGGATGCACTCCCACAAAAGATCTTGAGCCGCAGCATAGGCCCCGGCTTGAAAGCGAGCCAGCCCGTTTTTACACGAGGCTGGCTCCTGGGCGTGGAGGAGTGGCGCAATCAAGAGGGCTAATGCTACGATGCCCAATCGGTTCACCACCCCTCCAAATGCTGACGCTTACGGATTCTATCACTTACAGCATCAGAAAGAGATCTTAGTGTCGAACTGGCAGGTTCGTGGGCCATCGACTGTTGAGGTATATTGGCCGTACTGCGCCTGATTAGTTATATTCGTGACCAGCCCGCCTGGCTCGTTGCGGTTGAACGCATCGATCATATCGAAGCGCAATTCGAATACGTAGTTATCGTGGAACGTCTCACGCTTGAAAATGGATAGATTCTCATTCGCGTAACCTGCCGTGCGTGTACTGGGCAGGATATACGAATTGCCAAACGAGAAGGCCGGCGGGGCAGTGAAAGCAGCCGGATTGAGCGTTACGGTTCCCGCCGCTACGCCGCCCGTATTTGCTATACGGATTTTCCCGTGTGACTCACCGATGGGCTGGCCGGCAACATAGTCGGCGTTCAAGCGGCCGTTATCGAGAAACGATAGGGTATTCGGAACTTGAATCGCAACCGGTGTTCCACGGTCGTAAGTCAGAATACCCGACACCTCCCAACCACCCGCTACGTTGCCGAAGAGGCCTTTGTTCAGGAATGTGCGTCCAGGGCCCCAAGGCAGCGCATAGACGAAAGTGGGCACCAAAGCCTGTGGAATGTCATAGGGAGACAGGTACTTCTCCGCTTTCAGGTCGTAGGCATTCTGCGGTCCCGCCGCTCCGGCTATGTATCCAAAGACATTGAGCGGGACATTGCTGAGCGACTTCGAAAGGGTGTAGGAAACCAGAAATTCGAGTCCATTGGAGTAATGCTTTTGCGCTTTGATCATCAGCGCTTCATAGTTTGAGCCGAAGATCGGTTCGCCCTGGTCGCTCACACTGAGGTACTGCGGGAAGGGCTTGAGCGCCTGCGCCAGCGTCCCGGTGAAACCGGGGTAGGGAGCGTAAAACCCAGCCGCGTTGAGGGCGCTGGAGTTTTTCGCGAAGGTGTCCTGTAGCAGGGAACCGAGCGAAAGATACCCTGGATTCACCTGGTTGTACGGCTCGTCGGAGTTGGCAATGTGATGGGTCGACTGGCCGATGTAACCGACATCGATCAGGTAATTGCGGGCGAAGGATTTTTCAATATCCAACGACCACATCTGGGTAGATGGCCAATGATCGGCGTTTGGGTCAACGGTAGTGGCACTGCTGCCATTCGCGATCGTTGGGCTGAAGCTCGGCGGCTTGGTCACATTGGTCCAGCCCTTGTCCCATTGCATTGCCGCAACTCCGGCTCCGGGGCTCTCAACGGTGTCGCCGCCGCTGAAGCCTAGAGAGTCGCCGTAGACAGCATACTGCGGCGCCAGAAGAGTCCCGACACTGGCGCGGACCACAAGGTTCGAAGTGGGACTGTAGGCTACGCCGAGTCGAGGCGACCACGCGCCATAATAGGTGTGAACGAAATTGCGAACGTGCTGCTGTGGAGCGAAGATGTAGGCGCCCGGTAAGCCGTTCGCACCAGGGTTGGGCGTGGTGGGGCTCATCTCCGAAATCCTGTTTTGAATTTCGTGCATGCCAGGTTGGATATCCCATCGCACACCATAGTTGAGGCTGAGCTTATGGTTGATCTTCCAACCGTCCTCCGCGTACGCGCTGAATGACCCCTGTTGATAGTCGTAATTGTCGGGGTCGACCATACTGGCATAATCGACCGCGCCAAACAGGAAACTGGCGTAGGAGTTGCCCGTACCCGACACCGGGCTGCCGTTGACAATCTGTGCCGTTTCCGTGCTGGCGAACTGGTAGTCACCGTTCAAGCCGTTGGTTTGGTCCTCAGCATCCTGGAACCAGAGATACCGGACTCCAATCTTCACACTATGAGTACCTTTGTTCCAAAAAACCGTATCTTGAGCGTCGCGGTCCCGGTCTAATTGGGAATTGACCTGAGCCTGCGAGCAACTACCCAGACCGCTGCCCAGCCCGGTATAACCATTTGTAGTGAAGCAGAAGCTGGGAAAAGCCGATCCGAAGGAACCTGGGATAGGAACCCAATAGGTGGGATTTATCGGATTATTTAACTGCGCGGTAAAGAAACCGACGTCGCCCACCGCGATGTGATTGACGAGGCTCGGAGAGAGTATCCAATCGTCTGCGACCGTATCCTCATGCACGGTTCTCGGTGAGGGGTCCCCAGACAGCGTGGGCCCAAACGGCCCGCCTTCGGCGACATAGAGAGCCTCGTTGCGATGCCGATAGCTGGCGAAAAGGTGGTTGTTTTCTGTGAAGCTGTGGTCTACCCTGACGAACTCATCCATGGACGGGCTCGCCGCCGTCGCGATGCCCGTGTAATTGGCGGTCAGGCTGCCGGTCTGCGGGGCGGGGTAAAACTTATTGATCGCCGTTGCAATGGCGCTTATCTCGCCGGGCGGTATGACGTTCTTCACGCCGTTATATTCAGCCTGCTGTCCTGTGTTCGGGTCATAGATAGGAGTGGTGATATCCGTGAAGTTGCCGCTGCGCTCCAGTTGGGTGGGAAGCGTAACGGTTTCCGGCTCGCCGCCGGCCCTCTCCTTGAATTCCGTGAAGTTAAAGAAGAAGAAGGTCTTTTTTCTGCCATCGTAGATCTTGGGGAGCCAAACAGGCCCGCCGATGGAAAGCGGCATCTCCCACTGCTGGTCGACGCCCTTGACTGTGGAATTGTAGGGCGTGGCGTCAAAAATCGTGTTTTTGATGAAGCCCCCTGCATCGCCATGGAAGTCGTTGGCTCCGGAGCGGGAAAGATAAGTCAACACGCCGCCCGCGGTGCGCCCGAACTCCGCACTCGGCACTCCCTCCTGCACCTTCACTTCGGAGACCTGATCGTAATCCGGCCGCATATCCAGGGGTACGGGGTTTTGGAGACCATCGTAAGCCACATCCATCCCATCCATCTGGAACTCGGTGGACATCTGCTGGCCTCCGCCGATATTTACCCCAAACTGAGAACCATAAGACTGGCCGGTCGTAGCGCCCGGCGTTTGCACGCCCGGCAGGATACTGGCCACCGCAGTGGGGTCGCGCGTGCCGCCGCCCGCAACGGACGGAAGATCATTAATTAGTTTTTGGTCCACGGAGGCGTCGACTGTCGTAGATTCCTGCTCCAGGAGGGGGGCTTCGGCAGTGACCTGTACACTCTGGCTCACGTTGCCTACTTGAAGCACAGCGTCTGCGCGGCTGATATTGCTTTCGTCCACCAGTATGCCGCTCACAACGGACTCTTTCATGCCTTCGGCGTTGAACTGGACCTCGTACTGTCCCACCCGCAGGTAAGGGAAGGTATAAACACCGGCGCTGTTGGTCTTTGTGTCGTACACTACGCCGGTCGTCACCTGAGTTGCCTTGACATCTGCCCCTACAACTACGGCGCCCTGATTATCGGTGACTATGCCGCTGATAGCTCCTGTAGTGCCTCCCTGACCGTAGGCCGGGCTCGTCAGTAAGCCTGCCAGTAACAATGTTAGGAAGCAAAGCTGCGTTATGAAGCAAAGCTGCTTTTTCATGCGTCTACCTCTCAATTAGAACTGTTATTTGACATCACAGCCAGATAGCGATCGTTGATTAACTCGATTCATTCAATTCATCCGAGATCCTTGCGAAGATCACAGTAGCCGAAGATGCTCAGAAAACCTATAGGCTGCGACGGAGGTTTCCATCGGAGATTCCAATAATCAACACTTCTTCTTAGCTTCAGTGCAGAAAATTTCTCCACGGGCCAGGAGAACACAGCTCTTCTCTCTCCGCGTGAATGAACCTGCCGGAATCGGTTTCAGCTTCAAATCGAAAATCAAAGCGAGTGATACGCCTCTCGATAGACACTGTTAAGGCTTCTTGGGGAAGCATTCACTTTTGGAATAGCACGATTAGAAACAGAGAGTTTCGCACCCACTCCCGCTAACAGCAATGCTTGATGGGCTCTGGATTTTCTGAACTGGTCTGCCCCGTGTTTTTGCGCCAGTGTCGCTTTTCTCCACTGGCACAATAGCCGGGTAGGCCAAACTCATCCGGCCGGATGAAGTGGTCCACCTTCATAAGCACCACATCAAATGCTTCACCATTATCCCGAAGGACTTGGCTCAGTCGCCCTGAGCCAAGCCTTCGCCCTGCCAGAGGCGGGCCAGCGCTACCTCGAGAACCTCGGCCTGCGTTGGGCACGCATCAAGGATGCGCAATACACAGTGGCCACCCATGATCCCGGGATTATTTCAGATCCTCGAGGTCAGCAGATAATCCTCTGAGACCTCCGGACATCAATTCGGACCGCAGAACGACGGAAAGCATGATCCGGATCGCACCTATACTTGAAGAGGAGACTGTATGGGAAACCACACGTCTACCGTCCTTTACATACTGCTGCTGATAGCCGTTGTGGTCACTGTAGATTTCCTATTCTTCAGGAACCATGTCTGGGAACGGCTGACGGTGAATATAGGTATCGTCTTGGTATTCGCAGCCTTCTACTTCAGATTTTTGAAACGTCCATAAACAAGACGGACAACGAGCCAGAAGTGCCGTCATGGTGATCAAAATTGTCTCCTGCCTATCGCGATCAGGTACTAGGGTGAGAGACGCCTTCTGGAAAACTGAGGACATTCCGCTGCGCTAGACTAACCCTTCACTGGCACACGAGATCGGGTAGGCCACTCGGATTCATCGATGGACAACGTTGTCGTAGAAACGACACAAACACCAAGCTGCGCTTTAAGGGTTGTCCAGGAAGAAGACTCCGTCGCGCCAGAGATTCCTGGAGGGGCACCGAACAGGCCGGGCGAGCAATTCGAAAATGCAGCGATACATTGGGGATCAGACATGATTGCCGGTAATTCTTCCCGCCGCTGCTCCGTGAGAACGGGAAGTTGACAAGCAGCCAACACGGGGCATAGTGTGGACGCAGTTACGACATCGTTGTCTGAGCCGCTGCCAAATTCCAATATCCCTGCCGGGAGCGGCCGGCGGGCTCGGTGCGGCGCCAGAGCGAGAACTGCCGAATAATGATCAGAAAGACCAGCAGTCCCACTCTTATCGACGTCGCGCGCGAGGCGAATGTCTCGCTGAAGACAGCATCCCGGGTTCTGAACGATGAGGCTGGGACTGCTCCAGCGACCGCGCGGCGGGTTCGCGCCGTCATGCTCAGGATTGGATACCGTCCCAACGAGTTAGCCCGCAGTCTCAAGGGTAGGAGATCAGCGGTTATCGGGATGGTCGTGCCCAACCTCGCCGATCCTTTCAGCGCCTCGGCCGTCCAGGCCGTTCAGGCGGTGGCCCGCGGCCGGGGCCATGTCGTGATCATGACCAGCTCGGGGGGCGATGAGGCGCTAGAGAGGGAGGAACTGGAAACGCTGGTGCGCCGCCAGGTAGACGGTCTGATCATCGCTCCCGCAGACGGAAGGCGGAACACCGCGGAATCCTTTGTATCCGCGGGGATTCCGATTGTCACCTTCGATCGCCCCTTCAGCGGTACGGAGATCGACAGCATCACCGTGACCAATCGCGATGCCGTGCGCGAGGCCACGGAACATTTGCTTTCGCACGGCTACCGAAGCATTCTGGCCATCGGAGCCCGCGCCCATCTCTATACCGGCGCAGAGCGCGTTGCCGGATACATCAGCACCATGAAACGCGCGCGGCTGAAGAAGCAGACTTGCCTGGTCGATCACGAAAGCAAGCTCACGGACGACGTGATCCGCGGTCTGGTGAAGGGTGGGAGTGAAAAGGTCGAAGCCATCCTGACGCTCAACGGAATCACCACCATGGCCGTCCTCCGCGCCCTTCGGAATCTGGGCGTGCAGGTGGGTCGCGACGTTGCACTCATCTCATTCGACGATTTCGATCTCGCGGAAATCGTAACGCCCAGTCTCACCGTCGTTCGTCAGCCCGCTGCTGAGCTTGGTCAGCGTGCGGCGGAGCTGCTCTTCACGCGAATGGAAGGCGGAACGCACCTTCCCCGCCAGAACATCGTTCTCTCAACAATTCTTCATCTTCGTGGGTCCTGCGGATGTCCCGAGGAATCGCTGCCGGGCTGACGCACAACGCAGAAATGCCCAGCATCTCAGCTCGCTCATTTTTGCACATTGGAAGGAACTGAATAGCTTATGCGTCCTTGGAAAGACACGCTGTCCATCCTTGCTCTCTGCGGCATCTTCTCTGCTCAGGCGATTGCGCAGCATCGCGATCCGCCCATCAATTGGCACGAACGTTATCCGTCGCAGATGGCGCGTCTCGCTTCGATGACTTCCTTGCCTTTGCCCACGTGGCGCTTCCACCCCGCCGATATCCCCCATGGCGAAGATCCTGCCCTCGGCGACACCTCCTGGCAAACGGTCAGCGTGAACTACTCGAGCCGGTCCGGCAGTGCTTCCGATTCCGGCGCGTCTCAGGGCTGGTATCGCGTGACCTTTGAGGTGCCCCCAGCCGCGGCCGGCCAGGACATCTCCGGGGCCAGACTGCAGCTTGCGGTGCGTTTCTCCACCGACGGCCGCGTCTTCGTCAATGGCGGCCTGGTGGCGCAGGGAGACGGCAGCACGCTGGATCCGATACCGCTGACGGAAAAGGCTGTCCCCGGCCAGACCTTTCAGATCGCCATTCGGGTGCCGTTTCACAGCGAAGAGAGCCGCTTCCTCGGAGCCACAATCCTCGTCGACCACCCGGACCAGCCCGACCCCGGCGTCGTCCGCAGCGAGGTGCAGACAGCAGAGGCCGCCATCAGCGGCTTTCCCGATGGCCAGGAACAGCGCCTGCAGCAGCTCGACAAGGCGGTCCACGATATCGATTTCTCCGCTCTGGATCGCGGCGATCAGGCGGCCTTTACGCGCTCGCTTGGCGCTGCCGAGCAGGATATGCAGCCAATCAATGCCTGGATGAAGCAGTTCACGGTCCGTCTGGTGGGTAATTCGCATATCGACATGGCATGGCTTTGGCCAGCGTCGGAAACCGTAGGCGTCGTTCGTGATACTTTCCGTACTGCCCTGCAACTGATGGACGAATACCCAGGTTTCACCTATACCCAGTCGAGCGTTCGCGACTACGAATGGCTTCGCGACAAATATCCCGATGAATTCGCCGAGATTCAGAAGCGCGTCCGGGAAGGACGATGGGAGCTGGTGGGTGGCATGTGGGTCGAGCCCGACCTCAACATGCCCGACGGCGAATCCCTTGTCCGCCAGATTCTCGTCGGCAAGAGGTTTTTTCAGCATGAATTTGGTGTCAACGTTACCGTGGGCTGGAACCCAGACAGCTTTGGCTATACCTGGCAACTGCCGCAGATCTATCGCAAGTCCGGCTTCGACTCTTTCGTGACACAGAAGCTCTCATGGAACGACACGACGGTTTTCCCGTACAAGCTGTTCTGGTGGCAGTCTCCCGATGGGAGCAATGTGCTTACCTACTTCCCGCACATCTATAACGGCACCACCGAACCCGTCGGCCTCGCCAACGATATCGCTACCTATGTTCCTTCCACGCATTTCCCCGAGATCATGCAACTCTACGGCGTCGGCGACCACGGCGGAGGCCCCACGCGGCAGGAGCTCGATGAGGCCCTCCATCTTGAGAAACCGGCAACCATTTTCCCCAAAGCAGAATTCAGCACCGCTCGCGCCTTCTTTGACGATGTGGAGCACGCCATCGCCACGGACGGTTTGAAGCTGCCCGTCTGGAACAACGAACTCTACCTCGAATACCACCGCGGCTGTTACACAACCCAGTCCGAAACCAAGAAGCAGATCCGTCATAACGAAGAACAGCTCGAAAATGCCGAGAAGTTCACCGCGCTGTCTTTTCTGACCGTCAAAACGCCTTACTCCAATACGCAGTTTGAAGGAATCTGGAAGAAGCTCCTCTTCGACGACTTCCACGACGTCATGCCCGGGTCTGGCGTGGGCAACAACTATGTCGAGGCTCTGCGCAATTTAAATGAGGCGAGCCTGGAGAGCGGGAAGCTGCTCGGCGATTCGCTCAATAACCTCACCGCCAACATCGATACGCGCGGCGCCGGTGTTCCCGTCGTGGTTTTCAATCCCCTCTCCTGGGCGCGCACTGCGCCGGTAACGGTCGAGGTGCACACTCCTGCTTCCGGCCAGGAACTGGAGGCCGTCGACGATGCCGGCAAGCCGCTGCTCGCACAGGTGCTCTCGTCCGATCCCGCGACCGAGCGCACACATCTCGATGTGATGGTTCCGGATGTCCCATCGCTCGGCTACCGCGTCATCCATGTTCGCGCTGTTCAACATGCTCAGCCCGCCCACTCCTCGCTCAAAGTCAACGGAATGACTGTCGAGAATGAATACTTCCGCGTCCAGATCGATCCAAAGACCGGTTGCATCACCAGCCTCATCGACAAGGCCTCCGGCAAGGAAACGGTAGCGCCGGGTGGCTGCGGTGGCCTACTGCAAACCTTTGTCGACAAACCTGCCCGTCAGGATGCATGGGAGATCTCCTTCAACGGCCAGAGCTGGGACCTGAAGGATCCGGAATCGGTGAAGCTGATCGAGAATGGGCCGGAGCGCGCCGTCATCGAAATCCGCAACCACTTCCAGAACTCCGACTTTATCCGCGACCTCGTCTTTCAGCCCCACGTCCCCCGTATCGATGTGCGGACCCGGGTGAACTGGCACGAGCAGCACATCCTTCTCAAGGTCGGTTTTCCGGTCAATGTCCACGTCACCAAAGCCACCTTCGAGATTCCCTTTGGAACCATCGAGCGCCCCACCACGCGCATCACGCCTGCTGAAAAGGCGATGTTCGAAGTGCCCGCGGAGCGCTGGGGCGATATTTCCGACTCTGCAGAAGGCGTCAGCCTCCTAAACGACAGCAAGTACGGCTACGATGCGCTCAACAACGTCATCCGCCTGTCGCTGCTGCGCTCGCCCACGATGCCCGCGCCCGATGGCCGCTTCGCCGATCAGGGCTATCACGAGTTCACTTACTCGCTTTATCCGCATGCCGGCAACTGGCAGCAGGGCGGAACTATGCGCCAAGGCTATGATCTGAACTATCCGCTCATTCCCGTCGAGGCGGAACCTCATGCCGGAACCTGGCCGACAAATCATTCCTTTGTCAGTGTCGAACCCGCGAACGCGATCATCACGGCCATCAAGAAGGCGGAGGACAGCGATGCCCTGATCGTTCGCTTCTATGAATTCGACGGGAAGTCTACAAACGTTCGGCTGCAACTGCCGCAGGCCGCTTCCTCTGCCGCAGAGACAAACCTGATGGAAAAGACTCTGCATTCTCTCGCTCTTCAGGAGGGCGGCCGCGAGGTGGAGATTCCTGTTTCTCCGTACTCCATCACGACCGTCGAGGCAAGTTTTGGTGCGGATGGTAAATAGGCAGTGCGCATATCTCCTGCAGGGCTGGTCCTCTTGAAGCACCGGTCCTGCAAACGCTTGTCGCAGTCCCCACCGATCGCTGTGTATTCCTGATGGCCAGCTCTCCGTCAATCGAATATCGCAAAGCTCCCACCATGCGACGCATCGGTCTTCGCTGGTGGGTCGCCGCGCTGCTCTTTTCCTGCGCTCTCATCAATTTCCTCAACCGTCTCACGGTCGCGATTCTCGGTCCCGTCCTTACGGCCCAGCTGCATCTATCCAGCGCGCAGTTCGCCTCGTTAACAACTTCGTTTCTGGTGGCCTACACCATCAGCCAGGGTTTCTCTGGCTGGCTCTTCGACGCCATTGGCACCCGGTTGGGCTTCATCATCACCGTAGCCGCATGGTCCGTCTGCTCGATGGCGCATGTCTTCGCGCGCGGACTGGTCGGCCTCGATTCGCTGCGCTTCCTCCTGGGTCTCGGCGAAGGTGGAACCTGGCCCGGTGCAGCCAAGGCCATCGCCGAATGGTTCCCGGTCCGCGAACGTGCCCTCGCTATGGGCATCTGCAACAGTGGCACGGCTCTCGGAACCCTCATCGCCACACCGCTGCTCATCTGGATTGAGCTACGATTCGGCTGGCGCTCGACCTTTGTCGCCGTCGGTCTCCTCGGCCTCGTATGGCTCTTTCTCTGGATATCGACTTACTCGACACCCGAGGACAAATCCGGGATTCAGGCCGCTGAGCTGGCCCTCATTCAGAGCGATCGCAATTTGCCTGCTCCCGGCTTGACAGTCCAATGGCAAGATATTCTGCGTCGCCGCGAGGCTTGGGCGGTCATTCTGGCCCGCTTCTTCGGGGACTCTGTCTGGTGGTTTTACATCACCTGGCTGCCGCTCTACCTCTTCCGCGTCCGCCACTTCAGCTTTCAGCAGATCGGCATGTTCGCGTGGATACCCTTTGTTGCCGCCGATGCCGGCAGCCTCTTCGGCGGCTGGCTCTCCGGACGTCTGATTGCCTCCGGCTGGTCGGTCAACCGCGCCAGAAAACTAACCATCGCTGGAGCCACCATACTCATGTTCGGCGGAGTACCGGCGGCTTTTGCTCACAGCTCTTCTGCTGCCCTGGCCCTCATCGCCGTCGTGCTCTTCGGCTTTCAGAGCTGGATTGGCAACGTACAAACGCTCTGCAGCGACTACTTCCCGCAAAGCGCAGTAGCCTCCGTCATGGGTCTCGGAGGTGTCGGTGCAGGGTTGGGAGCGATGCTGCTCACGCAGATTACCGGCCTCGTTGTCGACCACTTTTCCTACATGCCCGTCCTGATCGCGGCGGGTATTCTGCCCATTCTTGCAACAGCAGTGTTATTTGCGTTGGGCGGCAGAGTCCGGCCCATCTCCGTTCTGGAGCTTGGCCGGGCGAAGCCCGCCGCAGCGCAGCCAAGGGCTACCCCTTAAACATGAAGGAGAATCGAATGCGCAATTATCTGGATCTGTCTAATCAAGTTGCTCTTGTTACCGGTGCTTCATCCGGCATCGGCGCCGCGACCGCCATCCTCTTTGCTGAACTGGGCGCGCGTGTCGCCATCGGCTACCACAATAACTCTCAGGGAGCGGAATCGGTATTGAACGAGATCGCAGCGGCCGGTGGCGAGGCAATTCTCTGTCGCGCAAACCTTGCGCAGCCTGCCGGCGTCGACCACCTGGTCGAACAGGTGGCGCATCAACTTGGTCCCATCAATATTCTCGTCAACAATGCGGGATCTCTCGTCGAACGTCTTCCCATCGCGAAGTTAACCCCCGAGCGGTGGGACCATGTCATGGACCTCAACTTGAAGAGCGCGGTTCTGTGCTCACAGGCAGTGGCTCCCGGCATGATCGAGCGCAGATCCGGTGCCATCATCAACATCGGTTCGATCGCCGGCCGCAATGGTGGCGGTCCTGGAGCCGGGCCCTATGCGGTTGCCAAGGGCGGCCTCATGGTCTTCACGAAGTCTCTTGCCAAAGAGCTTGCGCCCTACGGCGTTCGCGTCAACTGCGTATCGCCGGGAGTGATCGACACTCCTTTCCATACCGTCTTCTCCACGCCCGAGATGATGGCCAACTTCGTCAGGTCGATCCCACTCGGTCGAGTGGGCGCGCCAGCCGAGTGTGCCAGCGTCATCGCCTTCCTTGCTTCGAACGCAGCCAGCTACGTGGTCGGAGAGACCATCGAGGTTAACGGGGGACAGCTGATGTTATGACGCTAATCCGTCGCTACCATGAACCGTCACCCTTTTTCGTAGGAACTCCTTGCGGACCAGGTCCTCGATATCGCGCAGCGCTGTGTCGTGGGAACATTTGGCGGGCTTGGCCCATTTCGAAGAGGTCAGCTTGCCCTCGAAGCCATTGAGCAGGCGGTTGACCATATTTCGTTGTCGCTCGTTGAATTTCACCTTGGCAAAACGGTCCCAGAACCGCGTCTTGTCGAGGGCGGAGCCTAGGATCGTCTCGGACCGCTCGAAAGCTCGGCCAAGACAGTCGAGAAACCACTCCAGCCAGTGCGTGATGTCGAGATCGCCTTTCTGCGTTGCTTCGAGGGATGTCGTAATAGGTCTTCTGTTCCTGCCGGATCTGCGCCGACATGCTGTAAAACCGCTGCGATGTGTTTTCCGAACGGGCGAACACCGCGTCGGCAATCGCCCGCGCGATGCGCCCGTTACCGTCGTCGAACGGATGGATCGTTACGAACCAGAGATGCGCGACCCCGGCTTTGAGCACGAGGTCGGTCGAGTGATCCTTCTCGAACCAGTCGAGAAACTTCTTCATTTCGTCGCGCAGCCGATCCGCCACGGGAGCCTCGTAGTGTACACGTTCCTTCCCGATCGGACCCGAGACGACCTGCATCGGCCCTTTCGCATCATCGCGCCAGGTCCCCACTTTGATCTTCGACATCCCGCTATGGCCGGTCGGGAACAAGGCCGCGTGCCAGGCAAACAGCGTCGGCCCGTCAGCGGCTCGGCGTAGCGCTGCGTCGCGTCGAGCATCATCTCGACAACGCCCTCGACGTTCCGGTCCGCAGGCACCAGCCCGCCGAGCTCGAGTCCCAGGCGGCGCGCGATCGAGGAACGTACTTGGTCGCGGTCAAGCGTCTCGCCCTCGATCTCGCTCGATTTCAGGACATCCTCGGTCAGCGTGTTCAGGACGGCTTCCG
>JASIJX010000478.1 GCA_030049955.1 Acidobacteriaceae bacterium | reverse complement strand
TGATGAATCTGGTGAACCCGGCTACGGAGGAAACATTCCGAACTCTCGAGATGACTTCGCAAGCTGAGCTCGGCGCCATCCTCGAGCGCATGCGGGTGGCTCAGAAGAAATGGCGCGAGGTGTCCGTAAACGAGAGAGTGGAGATCTGCCGTGGCTTCGTGGATGCATTCCGCTCCATGCGAGAGACCGTGGCGATGGACATCACTCGCCAGATGGGAAAACCGTTGGTGCAGGCTCGGCGCGAAGTGGACACATTGCTGGATCGCGCTGACACCATGCTGCGCCTCGCGCCCTCAGGCCTCGAGGACGAGACACTGGGGCCGAAGCCGCGCCTTCACCGGTTTATCCGCCGCGAGCCGCTCGGTGTTGTCCTCGATATTCCCGCGTGGAACTACCCGCTGTTGATCGCAGTGAACGTCGTCATTCCTGCCCTGCTGGCAGGCAACGCGGTGCTGATCAAACACGCCCGCCTCACTCCGCTCTGCGGTGACGCCTTCGTCGACGCTTTTCGCCAGACCAGTTTGCCGGCTGATCTGATTGCTTCCATTCGCGTCGATCACAAGACGATTACGCGCTTAATTGCGGCGCGCGCGGTGGATTTTATCTCATTCACCGGTTCCATCGAGGGAGGTCGCGAGGTCTACCGCCAGGCATCTGCACAGCTGCTTGATATGGGTCTGGAACTCGGCGGAAAAGATCCGGCACTGGTTTGCGAGGATGCCAATTTCGAATTTGCGGTGACGAATCTGGTGGACGGCGCCTTCTACAACGCCGGCCAGAGCTGTTGCGCAGTCGAGAGAATCTATGTCGCGCGCCCGCTCTTTCGAAGATTCGTTGATGCCTTCGTTGCGGAAGTGCGGAAGTACACCGTGGGCGATCCGGAAAATTCCGCCACAGGAATCGGACCACTGGCACAGGCAAAGGCTCTCGACTTCTTGAAGCACCAGGTCGATCAAGCGGTGCAACGCGGTGCGAAGCTTCTAACCGGGGGAAAGCGGGCGCCTGGTCGGGGATACTTCTTTGAGCCGGCTGTCCTGGTGGACGTGGATCATAGCATGAGCCTGATGATGGAAGAGAGCTTCGGCCCGGTGATCGGTATCATGCCGGTCGATACAGAAGACGAAGGAATACGATGGATGAACGACAGCCCATACGGGCTCACCGCCTCAATCTGGACTGAGGATGCAGCGCGTGGAGAATCACTCGCAACTCGGACGGCGGCGGGGACCGTCTACGTCAATCGTTGTGATTATCTTGATCCGGAGCTCGCCTGGGTTGGCATCAAAGACAGCGGCCACGGCTGCACATTATCCCGGCTGGGATTTCATTACCTGACCCGTCCCAAGAGCTTCAACATCCGGACACAGACCGCAGGTTGAGGGCGTGCGATGACGATCAAAGGAATGCTGAGCATCGACGAACTACGAACCATGGTCAACGATTCCCGCGTCGACACGGTGTTGCTGACCTTCAGCGATCTCTATGGCCGCCAGTTCGGAAAACGCCTGGATGCGCGGTTCTTCCTGGAAAATGAAGTTCCGGGGACGCATGCTTGCGACTATCTTCTCACCACCGATATGGAGATGAGCCCCGTACCCGGATACCACTTTGCGAATTGGGAGCGAGGTTATGGTGACGTTCACATGCGTGCCGACCTCTCGACTCTTCGCATGGCGTCCTGGCTGGACCGAACTGCTCTTGTGATATGTGATCTGCTGGACCTTCACTCGCACCAGCTCGTGGAACAGGCGCCGCGTACGATTCTGCGCCGGCAGATCGAGCGCGCCGCGCAAATGGGCTACGAAGCCGCTGCCGGCACCGAGTTGGAGTATTACATCTTCAACAATACGTATCGGGAGGCTGCGGCCGCAAAATTCGATGGCTTGGACCCAGCGGGCTGGTACCTCGAGGATTATCACGTGCTCCAGGGCACTCGAGAAGAGAAGCTTAATGGCGCGATTCGCCGGCATCTTTCGCAATCCGGCGTCCCGGTCGAAGGTTCGAAAGGCGAGTGGGGAAAAGGCCAACACGAATTGAACGTCCGCTACGCCGACGCTCTGACCATGGCGGATCGCCACTCCATTTTCAAACAATGTTTTAAAGACGTGGCGGACAGCCTTGATATGAGCATCACATTCATGGCAAAGCCCGACGCCAGTCAGGCCGGTTCCAGCTGTCATCTTCACCTGAGTCTCTGGAAAGACGGACGCAATGCCATGGCAGGAGAAAGCAAACTGGGGCCCATACTGTGCAGCGACATCTTCCGCCAGTTTCTCGGCGGATGGATCGCGCATGTCCCCGAATTCATGGTCTTCTACGCTCCAACCGTTAATTCATACAAGCGCTTTCGAGCAGGTTCATGGGCGCCCACGCGGCTGGCATGGTGCTACGACAACCGCACTGCAAGTTTTCGGGTCGTGGGAGCAGGGCCGAGCCTGAGAATCGAGTGCCGTATTCCTGGGGCCGATTGCAATCCGTACCTGGCTATTGCCGCTGCAATCGCGTCCGGACTGGAAGGAATCGCTCGCAAGACTGAGCCGCCTCCCATCTTCGAAGGTGATGTCTACGTGGCCGCTGGCCTGCCTTCCATTCCAGCCACCCTGCGCGAAGCGACCGACCTCTTTGCAGCCAGTCCGCTCGTTCGCGACACGTTGGGACCTGAGGTCGTATCACACTATGTACATTTCTTCCGGTCGGAGCAGGCGGCGTTCGATTCCTCCGTGACCGACTGGGAGCGGCGACGCTATTTCGAACAGATTTGATCTTGAAGAGCTACCCGGGAGCAGTGCGCTGTCTGGTTCGACGTGAAATTTCTCGGCTGCCGCGTTCATTGAGAATCGGACTGGCTGAAAGCGGATGCATTACCAATAAGTCGGCTTGTCGCCATTTATCCTGTTCGAGCTGAATCTCATAGTCGCCTGCAAGCGCCATTATTTCCCCTGCAGCAGAAGGGTGGATTGCTCAATCCAGACCAGTGGGATTCTGCGGATCATAGATTCGAGCTTGACGCTTGGATCGCTCTGCCTGTCGAAGATCGCCTCGATGGACACGGCCGGTTTCACTTTAAGTAAATTGAATCTATTAAAGAGACATGCCGCCGTCTATCTGAAAAGCCGACCCGGTGACATATGCTGCGTCGTCTGAAACGAGGTAGAGCGCTGCGTGCGCGATCTCCTCGGCCATCCCCAAACGACCCAGTGGTTGCCGTGCAATGAATTTCTTCCACATTTCCGGAGAGTCGCCAAGACGGTCGTGGAGCGAGGGAGTGTCAACGGTTCCAGGGCAGAGGCAGTTGACGCGAATATTCGATGTGGCGTAGTCAATCGCCATAGAGCGGGTCATGGAGAGCACCGCGCTCTTTGTAGCGCTGTAAGCAGTGCGGTCGGCAACCGAGCGCAACGCGGCACAAGATGACGTATTTAGGATGACTCCTCCGCCGCGCTCAAGAAAACCCGGAATGACAGCGCGGGAGAGCAGAAACATGCTGCGCACGTTGATCGCAAAGGAGCAATCCCAGCTCTCCGTGCTCATCTCATGAATTTTTCCGCCTACGACGATGCCGGCGTTGTTGAAGAGAATGTCGACGCTGCCGAATCGCTCCTGTACGAACTGCACCGACCGCTGGACATCTTGCTCAACGGATACATCGCAGCGGAAGGCGTGCGCCGAGTGACCGTCTTTGCGAATCTCCGCGCAGACGCGTTCGGCGCCCGCAGCATCGCGATCAAAGCATGCGATCTGGGCGCCTTCGCGCGCGAACAGCCGGCATGACGCCTCGCCAATGCCGGCCGCACCGCCGGTGATAATGACCACTTTCCCCTTCAGTTTCATTGCCTGCTCACCGATCCTGTTCCGCTGTCCTGAAAACCCATGCCGCCGGTGGGCACCAGCATGCCTCCGTCTACGGCAAGGGTGGTTCCTGTGATGAACGAAGCCCAGTCGCTGGCCAGGAAAGCGATGGAGCGAGCGATTTCAATGGGCTGCGCGATGCGGCCGAGCGGATGTGCCTGCGCGCAGCCGTCGAGCACCGCCTGAGGGTCCGTGGCAAGGTTAGCCGACCAGCGCAGCATGGGTGTATCGACAGCCCCGGGCATAATGCAGTTGGCCCGCACGTTGTTCTTGGCAAAATCCAGAGCGACGGCACGCGCCAGGCCGGCCAGGGCGTGCTTGGCAGTAACATAGGCCGCGGAACCGGCGACTGCGGTGACGGTTTGTACGGAGCCGACGATAACTACGGAACCGCCGCCCGAAGCTACCATGTGCGGCAATGCGAAGCGCAGCGCGTGAAAGCACCCGTCCACGTGGACGGCGAACGTTTCGCCCCACACATCCAAAGATGTGGAGACCACATCACCATAGCGCTGAATGCCTGCGCTATGCACAAGAACGTGCAGCGCGCCGTGGTGCTGAACGACTGCTTCCACCGCGGTTTGCACTGAGACGGGATTGGATACGTCGCAGGCATGGAAGCTCGAAGCAAAACCGCGCGCCGCAAGCCGCTCTGCGAGTGACTGCCCCTGCCCTTCATTGCGGTCAAGGATGGCAACGCGTGCGCCCAACTCGCAAAGCAATTCCACCGTGGCCAGACCGATTCCGCTGGCTCCGCCGGTCACCACCGCGACCTTGTTTGCAAACGTAATGCTCATCGTTTTTCCTTGTGCTCAATGCCCCTGTCAGAAATTGGCAGCAGTTGACCGGGTGTGCCAAGATGCACCGCCCAGTATGCCACCGTACCAGGTTCGCGACATAGAGATCGTCATGCGCTGGTGCGCCGAAGGCCGCGTTCGTGGGCCGGGCGATACACGTTCCTTCCGGATCGAAGGCAAGGAGTTGCACTGTCCGCTTGGAGTCACGCGATAGATACAGTCGCTTGCGTAACAGGTGACATAGAGATTGCCGACAGCATCGAAAGTAAGCCCGTCGGGAATGCGGGCCATGTTCTCGACATACAAGGCGCCAGATGATGACCCCTATACGGAGGACTGAAGCGCCAGCTCCGGTGGCTCCTATATCGATCTGGTCATCGCATCTATTTTCGGCGTTGAGCCGTCACTCTACGGCGGCCTGCGCGTGGACGCCGTTCTGCTGGCATTGTTCGATCCACGCATCAGGGCCGTTGGGCCAGTTCGGTTTGCGCCAGACACGGTAGCCGCCATCAGGCGCGAACCAGAAGGCGTCCATCATGTAGTAGTCGAAGCGAACGCCGGCGCGTTTGAGCGCACCAGTTCATTGAGTTCGCGCATGGCCAGCGACTCGATGAGCGGAATATTATCCGAAAGCTCATCGTACGACGCCAGCGGGTGCTCAAGACTCGAGAACTCCTGGTAACTGATTCCTTGCAGCCTCTCGCAGCGGCCCGGGCGCGCGCACCCAGCGGATAGCGGAGTTCTCATTGGCGAATCCGCTCTTGAATGTCATTACTACGTGTCCGCCATTCTTCACGTAATCGGAGATGCGCTGAAGCAACGCGTCATCGGCGATATAGAGGGCAGGCACGATGAGAATCTTGTATGCGGAAAAGTCCTTCAGCGCCGGAAAGACGAAATCCGTACCGACGTTCAAGTCATAGAGCGAGCGGTGCAATTGGCGCACCAGGGTCGCGTAGGTAGCGGTTGGCGGATCGTTGCCCCATTCCTCGCCAGAGGAGGTAAAGGGCATGAAGCTCAGAGCATTGAGCGAATCGCGGCTCCAGAGAATCGCCACCCGGTTGTGCACTTTGAGTCCGACAAGTTGCGATCCGATCTTGTCGAGCTCATGCGCGGTGCGGCTCACCTCAGCGTAGTCGCGGTTTGGTTCGAAGTCGTGCGAGAGCACGCCTTTCCAGTAGGTCTCCTGATTAGTAGGAATTGAAGCCCAGTGCCAGAACTCCACCATATCGGCGCCGTTGGCAAGGTGCGTATACACGTCCTCACGCAACTGGCCATCATATGGGGGAAACTGAAACGCAGACGACCAGCCAGTTGTCTGCGCATTGGTCTCAGTCACCAGGAAATTGCCGTGCCGGAGTGAACGGGTCATATCTTCCTGTAGCGGCTGCTCCGCGCCGTCGAAATGATCCTGCGAACCACAGGGCGGGGCGCGATTGCGGGAGTCTGCACCGAGAGTCGCATCAGCTCTGGTCCTGCAAGCAGCTTTCGGGAAGGGGCTTGTGCATTTCGGCAGCCAGATGATTGCGAACTTCTACGAGGCCATCTTGAGCTTTATTGCAGCGCTGTCCATCTGCATGCTTTTCGCCAAGCGTCGGGGGCAGCTCCCGAAGACGGGAAACACGATTTTCGATAGAGCAATGAGCAAGGCGCTGCGGCCTTCTCCGGCGCTGGTGATGCTCAGCATCGCGCTGCTGGCGCTTTGCCTCTTGCTGAACCTGCTGTGGTGGTAAGAACTGGAATCGGACGTTACACGGTGACGGTAGGCAATTCTGCACGCCGCGTCCGTGATCGGATCTCTCCAGCGCTCTTTCGCGGCTCGTCAGTCGATTGCCGTATGATCAGCTCGGTCGCAACGCGAATCGGGTTCCGGGCGTTCACAGGGCCTCCGGTCCACAACTGCTCCAATCCCTTGTACGCGGCTCGCGCCAACTCCTGGCGCGACATCCGGACCGTGGTCAACGGCGGATTCATGTACTCAGCAAGGTGAATATCGTCAAAACCGATCACCGACATATAACGCGGGACACTGATGCCGCTCTCGGTCATCACCCGCAGCACGCCGACCGCCATCATATCGTTCGAGCAGACGATCGCAGTGGGGCGGGGACCGAGTCCGAGAAAATGCCGCGCCGCCTGTGTGCCGCCTTCAAAGGTATGATCGCCGACGAAGATCGGGGCGCTCTGCGGTCGAAGTCCGATCTTCTTCACGGAATGCTCGAATGCGTCCTTGCGGCGCTGATTGGTCAGGTGCGGCATGGGTCCGCTGGCAAAGCCAATGCGGCGATGCCCCAGACGGGCTAGGTGCTGCACCGCCTGGTCGATTCCCAACGCGTAATCGACTTCCAGGATCGTCGAACGCGGCGCATTTGAGCTCACATCGATGGTGACCAGCGGTATACCTTCGGCAATCAGTTCATCGAGGATCTCAGATTCCGCCCGGAAGGTCATTACCGCAATGCCTTCCACACGCCGCTGCACAAGACGGCGAATAAAGACTTTGGCGCGCTCACGGTTGTAATTGGTCGAGCCAACCAGCACTTCGAAATCGTGCTCCCCGGCGACGTCTTCGAAGCTTTGCATCAACTCCGGAAAGAACGGGTTGGTGATCTCCGAGACTAGCAATCCCAGTACCCTGCTGCGCCCGGATACCAATGCCCGCGCCTGTGGGTTGGGCGTGTAGCCCAATTCGCGAATGGCCTTCCAAACCCGCTTCACAAGGTGTTCGGCCACCGTTGAGCGGCCGTTTGCAACGCGCGAAACAGTAGCCGGAGAAACGCCGGCCCGCCGCGCGACTTGAACAATATCGACGCTACCGCTTCGGGTTTTCCTTGTGCCAAATGCCGGGTTGCTCATACAAAGGCGGCTGCTCCAGTGAGTCGGCTTTCGCTATGCTTCCTGACTACGGCATTGCGGGAGCAGATCAGATACATCTTCTCGGATGGGGTATATCGAAGGTATAGTCCAGAAATCGATTTCCCGCAACCCTGGCGGTGTGGAACACGGTGGCATTCACATGATGGCCGTTCTGTACACAATCATTCTTCTGCTCCCGATGCTTGAATTGTGTACACGGGCCGATGATCAGGCCACGCCCCGGTCCAGGACTGCGCGATTTCCTCGAGGCTGCGTCCCTTCGTTTCGGGGATCAGCTTCCACACGAAGACAACCTCCACAACACAAAATCCGGCGTACACGAAAAACGGGAAGCTGTTGTGAAGATGCCGGAGCAGCCAGGCGCTGTTCGTCATCATGGGAAAGGTCTGGGAGACTACAAAGTTGGCTCCCCACAATGCGATTGAGGCTATCGCGACGCAGCGCGAGCGGATTTCAAGCGGAAATATTTCTGAAAGCACGATCCATGTCACTGGCCCGAGTGAGAGTGCAAAGCAGGCAATATAGAAGATCACGGCGAACAACAGCCACGACCCGCCGGTTTGCCGCAGTAGTGCGGCGCCAGTGGCGCTGAGGCTGAGGCCCATGCCAAGGGCCCCAATAATCAGTAATGGTCTTCTCCCCAGCCGATCCACAGTGATCATGGCGACGATTGTGAAGACCAGATTCACCGCGCCGAGGACGACCGTTTCGCCCATGGCCGTGGACAAGCCGTTCCCAAAGCTGCGGAAGATCTCCGGCGCGTAGTACATGAAGACATTGATCCCGGTGATCTGTTGCAGCACGGCCAGAGCGATACCGAGGAGGATAACGTGGCGGAGCGGCCGGGTGAAGAAAGACAGCCGCTCTTGGCGAAGTGTCTCTCCGTTCAGTGCCGTGACGTCAGCAAGGTTGTCGACTTCATCTCCGATATTTCGCGCGACCGCCATCGCTTCGGCCCGGCGCCCCTTCGAAATCAGGAAGCGAGGCGTCTCGGGCAGAGGTAGAAGCAGGATAAGGAGAACCACCGCCGGAAATGCGCCTGATGCGAACATCCAGCGCCACCCGACGCTCTGGTTCCATGCATCTCCGCCAAGGTGCACGATGCGGTAGTTCACGAAATAGATGATCAGCATGCCGCTGACGATCGCCAGCTGATTTGTTGCGACCAGCCGCCCGCGCCAGCGGCGGGGGGCCGTCTCTGCGATGTAGATGGGGCTGGCAATCGAGGCTGCCCCGATCCCGATACCGCCGAGAAACCGGAATAAAGTGAACTCGGTATAGCTGGAGGAGACGGCTGTGCCGATTGCCGATACCAGAAAGAGAACCGCGGAGATGACCAGCACCAGGCGGCGGCCGAGCGAATCGCCTATCCAGCCTGCCAGCGCGCATCCTGCAATGCAACCGGCGAGAGCGCAACTGGCTGCCCAACCAGTTTGGGCTGCGTCGAGCCGAAAGTGTGCGGTGAGGAACTGGATCGCGCCGGAAATCACCGCCGTGTCATAGCCGAAGAGCAAACCTCCGAGTGC
>JASIJX010000477.1 GCA_030049955.1 Acidobacteriaceae bacterium | reverse complement strand
CCGGCGTCCAAAGCGCGCCCGCATAAGGAGCCGGGACCCACGCGCCGGGAACCCAGAAGTAGCCGTCGGGGCCATAAGCCCAGTAGCCGGGTGTCCACATCAAGCCTGGTTGAGGGCAGGGGGGTTGGCTGTAAACCACAAGCGGCGGTGGCGCGAATCCGACGCTGATGAACACTCCCGCATAAGACGAAGCGGGGATCAGAGAAACCAACACTGCCAGCAGCAGCCAGCGTACGGGACGGGAAAGTCGCATTGCATCTACCTCCTGAATCGCTCGAACACGAGCCCCCAAAACAGCAGTGACTCTAGCCCGGGAACAGTTTATGTCACATTCAACCCGGGGGGGGTGAATAAGTTGCAAAACCGCAGCCGAGGGGCAGTTTATCTGGTCGCCGTGAGCTTTTCAATACCGGATGCTCAACCCAAGGCCCAACACGGCGTTGGCCTGCAGGTCCACCGGCTCAAGAACAGGCCCGGTAGGCGTCGACAGGACCGTTGTACCGATGGTCCCTGCGACATGGCCTACGCCGATATCGAAGGCAAAGTGCGGGGCTTCTTTCTGGGTAATGCGCACAGCGTAATCAATCGTGGTGGGAATGTGCGCCTTGCCACCGATCAGGAAAGCACCCAGGTTCACAACCTGTGGCGGCTGTTGCGTAAAGCCCACCGCCGGCACAATAGCCAAATTATGTGGCAACGGTAGCGGGAAGCCGAGCCCGCCGAACAACCGCCCGCCGAACCGCGTCGCCTGTCCGCCGATTCCAAATATCGAAGCATTCGTGAACTTGAGCCCGAAGTTGGCCAGGAAAGGAAACGGCGGCTTGAGCCAGGTCTTGGTAGCTACTACATACACGTCGCCATTGGTGTAGCTCTTCAGCGTCCCCGTAAGCACCTGGTTCAGAGCGCCCGAGAGGAACCGGTCCTGGGTGCGCACAACGCCGCCTACCGCCAGTGCCGGCTGCCACTCGCCGAAATGATTTTCCTTCACGACCACCACCTTGCCGTTGAAGATGTTCATGCCGTTGAAGTGCCAGAGGCTGCTGAACAGCTCGCTGTCGCCCGCGACGTGTACGTTGCGCGTATATCCAGCCTCGGCGCGGTTGGCGAAGCCCTCTTCAATATTGAAAGTGTGAATGTCACCAATGACGTTATTTGAGTTCACAAAGTGGTAACCGATGGCGGGATGCGAAAAGAATGTGCCCTTGGCCGAATACACGACGTACGCCGTCGGCGTAATAAAGCCGCCGGTCTGGCCTTCGAGCGTCAGTTCCTGTGCATTGATGCGGCCGGCCGCAAGCAGAAGAACGATTGTTGCGGCCAGGAGGGGGAGTCGGACAAACCCGGAGAGTTGTTTCATCATTCACGCTCCGATTTTCGCCCGGCTGCAGGCCGCTGCTGCCAGGCGAGGTTTTAAATTAAGTTGTTTTACCACAACGCGCACCGGCGTGTCTGCCGGGCAAACCCTGGTCAGCAGCGGTGATAGACTGAAGCCCATGCCGCGCGGCCGCTTCATTACCTTCGAGGGCCTTGACGGCTCGGGCAAGACAACGCAGATCCGCAAACTGGCTGCGTGGCTCGAGCGCCGCGGCCATCCCGTCGTGGTCACGCGCCAGCCCGGCGGCACACCCACCGGCGACCGCATCCGTGAAATTCTTCTCGACGCGCGCTCGGCGGGTCTGGCGCCCATGGCCGAAATGGCCCTGATGTTCGCCGACCGCGCGCAGGCCATCGCCGAGGTCATCGAGCCCGCACTAGAGGCCGGCAAGATCGTGCTCTGCGACCGCTTCACCGATTCGAGCGAAGCCTACCAGGGCGGCGGCCGCGGCCTGGGTTCGGAAAAGATTCTCGCCATGCACCGGCTGGTCTGCGGCGATCTGCAGCCCGACCTGACCCTTTTGCTGTTGCCCGGCTTCGAGGCCTCGCTGATGCGCGCCCGCCGCCGCAACACGCGAGATGAAGCCCGCACCGGCAAAAATGAAGGCCGCTTCGAAGCCGAAGAGGACGCATTCTTCCGCCGCGTGTGGGAAAAGTATCGCGAGATCGCCGCCCGCGAGCCGGAGCGCGTAGTCCGCATCGAAGGCGACCTGACAATCGACGAAGTGCACGAGCAGATCGCCGAAGCCGTCGCCGAGCTGCTGGTGACGGCGAGCGCCTGAGCCCAGCGCTTCAATCAGAACGCTTCTGCCATCCCGAGCGAAATCCGCAATAGTGGCATCCTTATGCGGCGTCTGCTACGCTTACCGCGCCGAAACAATGAGCCAAAACACTGAGGAGGTTCCCCATGCGATTCTTGCTCCGCTCGCTTGCCGCCGGAATGCTTCTGCTCGGCCTTGGCTGCGCCATCTCCCTTGCCCAGAATTCGACCCTTGCTCAGCCCCAGACCCAACCGCAGACACAGTCCGCCGATCCCACCAAGCCCATCCTCCAGACCGTCACCCGCTTTGAAAACAACCTGATGTCGCTGGCCCAGGCCATGCCCGCTGAGAAGTACGCCTTCGCGCCCTCGGCCGAGCTGTTCAAGGCCGGCGCGCCGGCCCAGTTCGCCACCGTACGCACCTTCGCCCAGCAGATCGGCCACGTGGCCGGCGAGCCGTTCCGCTTGCTCGCCCCATACGGCGTTACGCCGGACGCCGCCGTCGATGTGAAAAGCTTCGACAGCCTCACCTCGAAGGACGATCTCGTCAAGGCGCTCCAGGCCTCGTTCGATTACCAAAACAAGGTCATCGCCTCCATCAATCCCGAAACCGCCTTCACTCCGCAGGGCCCGCGCGGCATGAGCCTGGTGGCTGCGCTCCTCGCCATGCTGAACGACGACGGCGATCATTACGGCCAGATGGTGGTGTACGCGCGAATGAATGGCATTATTCCGCCGGCCACCGTGCGCCAGATGCAAAACATGCATCCGGTCGCAGCAGCGCAAAAATAACTCCACACGCTCCCTTAGAATGGCGAAGAGCAGCACAACTCTTTGCGCGAACTGAGGGAGCAGTGGATGAAGGAAGCTGAAACGCCGCTTTCCGGCCCACGGATCTTGATCATTGGCAACGCAGGCCAGCTTGGGCGCGAACTCGAGCGCAGTTTCGCCGGCTTCGGCTTCGTCACCGGCGTCAATCGCGATACCGTCGACCTGGCCGACGCCGAGAGCCTCCGCGCAGCAGTGCGCAATGTCGCACCCGACGTGATTCTGAACGCCGCCGCCTACACGGCCGTCGACCGCGCCGAGAGCGAGCCGGAGCTGGCCCACGCCGTCAATGCCGCTGCGCCCGCCGTGCTTGCCGAAGAAGCCCGCGCCCGACGCGCGCTGCTCGTTCATTACTCGACCGACTATGTCTTCGACGGCGCCAAGCGCGAGCCCTGGACCGAAGACGATCCCGTCAATCCGCTCAGCGTCTACGGCGCATCCAAGCTCGCCGGCGAACAGGCCATCGCCGCGGTGGGCGGAAAATATCTGACCTTTCGCACAAGCTGGGTGTACGGCCCGCACGGCAAAAATTTTCTGCTCACCATGCTGCGCCTCGGCCGCGAACGCGACAAGCTCTCGATCGTAAATGACCAATTCGGCGCGCCCACCACATCGCTGGAGTTAGCCGCTGCCACGCGCAAAATTGTCGAGGGCGTCGTCGCCGGCCAATATGGCAAACCCGCGGACCCGTCCGCAGAATGGTCCGGCATCTACCACATGACCTGTGCCGAGTCGACTTCCTGGTTCGGCTTTGCGCAGGCCATCTTCACGCGCGCCGCGGCAAAGCTCAGCGCAAAAACGCCCGAACTCACGCCCATCCCCAGCGAAGCCTACCCCACGCCGGCAAAGCGGCCACGCAACTCCGTGCTCTCGAATGAAAAGCTTACCCAGCGATTCGGCGTGCAATTGGCATCGTGGAGCACCGCGCTCGATGCAGTCATCGACGAGCTGGCCAGGGCACAAGGAATCGCACAACACCAGCCTGCAGCAAGCTAAGACGACAATGGCCGCTCCAGAAACAATCGTCGGAGCGGCCATTACGCCCGACATAGCCAGGTTTTTGAAAGGGCACGACTTCAGTCGTGCCGCGCAGAGCACAGGACCAATACGGCTTTAGCCGCTGAGGGGCGTCTTTTCGAACATCGCGCCGCAATGAATGTGTTGTTCAGCAAACTCGGCCGCTTAACGAGCGGCCATCGGCCAGTCCCTAATCCCTAGCTTTCAAGCTTCTTCACCACCAGCTCATTCAGCAGCGCAGGATTCGCCTGCCCCTTCGACGCCTTCATTACCTGGCCCACGAAGAACCCGGCAAGCGTCTTCTTTCCTGCGCGGTACTGCTCCACCTGTTTCGGATTGGCCGCGATGATCTCGTCGATCATCTTCTCGATCGCCGACGAATCCGTAATCTGCTGCGGCTTCTCGCGTTCATACACCGGCCCGAAGTCCTCGCCCTTCTCAAAGCACACATCGAAAAGCTGCTTCAACTGCTTCGAGCTGATCTTCCCTTCATCGAGCAAATCCGCCGCCTGCGCAATTCCGGTCATCGAAACCGGCGAATCCTCTTGCTCAATTCCTAAAGCCTTCAGCCGGCCGCCAATTTCATTCACAACAAGGTTGGCAAACCGTTCCGGACTACGCGCAGTTTTCGCGTATTGCTCAAATTCGTCCGCCGCACGTAAGGAAGAAGTCAGCACTGCTGCATTTGCAGCAGAGATGCCGTATTCGAGAACAAAGCGCTGACGCTTTGGTTCCGGCAGTTCCGGCAGCTTTTTCTTGGCCTCGGACAAGAGCTCCGCCGAAACGATCAGCGGCGGCAGATCCGGCTCTGG
>JASIJX010000476.1 GCA_030049955.1 Acidobacteriaceae bacterium | reverse complement strand
CGGCCGATCGATGTCACGGGCGTGCCGCAGCGGATGGGCGGCCAGATGATTGTGGACGTGATGCAGGCTGTTTCCTATCTCGACAGCCGGTCCGATGTGGATGCGCGTCGCATCGGCGTGATGGGGTTCTCGATGGGCTCGTTTGTGGTTTCGCTAGGGGGAGCGGTCGATCCGCGCATTCACGCCGTATTTCTTACGGGCGGCGGCGATCTCGACGGGCCGGGCGGCTATTGGGACGCGAGCAGGATGATTATGTGCCAGAGCGGCCCTTATCGCGCACTGGCTTTTCTTGGCGATCGGCCCGCGGTCCTGTTCACGCTGCAGGCGCGGCGGGGGCCTACGTTCATCTTCAATGGGACGAACGATACGGTTGTCGCGATTCCCGAACACGGTCCAGGGTTCTTTGAAGATCTGCGCAAGCGCGTCATTGCGCTGAACGGTTCTGACAAGAACGTATTTACGACTTACTTCGATTTGGGCGCGAGCCATCGCCCCACCTGGGTTACGCCACGCGCCGCCGAATGGCTGGCACAGAATCTTCATTTTGCGAGCTGGAGCGCGCGCACCATACCAGCGCTGCCCACCGTTCGCATTGGTGATTGGGCGGCAAAAAACGATGTGTATCTGAACAAGAGCGCAAAGCGTTCAGACCGCGATGCAGGGCTGGTGGCCATCGACGTGGGTGTGCCCAAGCTGACGCCGCAGCAACTTAGCGTGCTGCCGATGGCGGAGTGGGAGCAGAAAAAGGCGCAGTTTGTCTACAGCGCGTGGGCGCGCGACGCGATCGCCGATGCGACCACCCAGCATGGCGCCGTAACTGCCTCCCTGCCGGCTCATTGAGTTGAGGCGGGGACCTCGCGCAACGATCAGAATTGATGTCGCCGGCTGCGCGGAAGTAGATGTTTTTGACATAATCCGCCACGCCCTGCACCAGCGTTCCGGAACAGCAGGGCCACTTCTGCGGGTAATAGGTTTTGCGGGCCTCTGCGTTATAGCCCGAGTAGTAAGGGTAGTCGCCGTCGGCGTCCGGTTCCTTGACTGCGAGGACGCCGTCAAAGTGATCTCCAGATGCGCTTTGCCCGCCGAACTGAGGGCGATGACGTGACTGTAGGCGTGCCGGCCGGGCAGAACATCCTCGCTTGTGGCCAGTTTTACTGTGCGTGGATTTCGAAGTGTCCCGGGGCATCGAGCGCAATGGCCAGGCGCGTGCCGTCCTCGGCGGGCTCGCCCTGCCGGGCTGAGCCATTTATGACGACGCTTTTCGCTCCGCGTGCAACCGGAAAGAGAACAGTTGCGTGCACGCCTTCAGGCAGGTCGATGGCCGCGTGTAGTCCGTGCTCGTCGCGCAGATCGATTTTGAGGAGTCCGTGCGGAGTTGGCTCCTGTCCGCGCGCCCATTTCAGGTCGATCAGGTCGGGGCGGATGATGGTTTTGCTGAATCCCTCCGCTACCGGGCGAATGCCCAGCACCTGCTCCATGAGCCAGTAGGTGGGCCCAGCGGACCAGCCGTGCGCGAGACTGGCGAAATAGCCGGTGGTGCCGTCGGCCTGCAGATCGGAGTGGGGGTTGTTCTTCGGCCACGAGGGATCGTACGCCTCCCAAAAGCTGGTCGCTCCTTCGTCGATCATGCCGCCCCAGTATTCGCGGATCCACTTCAGGGCATCGGCGCGGCGATTCATTTTTGCCATGGCATCGAGCACATAAGCGCCGTAATACGGCGTGATGAGATTGGGTCGAAATGTTGGCTGGCCCACCTGCGAAAGCACGTGCGTCCAGATCGCGCCGTACTGGCCCGGATCGGCTACGCCGGAGAGCACGGCCATGGCATTGGTCTGCCAGCGCGGACCAAAGTCACCCTCGGCGGGCGACCACACAGTGGCCTGCACGCTCTTTTTGAGCTCAGCCGCGCGCGCTTCAAAATGCTCGGCATCGCTTGCATCGCCAAGCTGGCGTAGCAGGCCGGCTCCAGCCAGATAGGCGCGGTAATACTCGATTGCGGTCGCTTGGCGCGCCTCAGGCGTATCGCCGTTCAAGTCGGGAGCCCAATCCACAAACAGCCATGCTTTGGTGCGGTTAGCAAACTCGTTTTGCGCGTCGAATTCCTTGTCCATGAATTGCAGCAATTGCAGGAGTTGCGGACGAACTTGTTCTAGATAGGCAAGGTCGCCGGTGTGGCGCACGTAATTTTGCAGTTCGGTGAACCAGAAAGAAGAGTAGCCGGGAATGCCGTTGACGTGTTGGGTGACGGGCGCATCGCCAATGAGCCGCGAGAGCGTATCCTTGAGCAGAAAGTGGTCGAAGAAGACAGTGTCACTTACACGGCCGCTTACGTCGGTGTCGCCCATCCAGCGGCCGCGGTCGCGCTTGGGCGCGTCCCAGATATCGTCCTGCATGCAGAGGTGCACGGTGTAGGCACCCGTCTCCCAGATGCGGTTCAGCATCGGGTCAGAAGACTCAAATGAGCCCTGGTAATGCACGGGATAGTAAATGTCTTCAAGGCGAATGGCTTTGAATCTTAGCTCCGGAGGGCCGGAAAGAAAGCGGATGCGCGCGTAGCGAAACGCGGATTTGGGCCCGTGGCCAGCCTGGTGCGCGGCCAGCCGCAAAATGTTCACGCCGAGGTACGGCTGGTGATCCAGTTCGCCCTGCGACTCGCCGTATGCAATCGAAACCGTCGCCTCGCTGTCCATGTCGGAGATCAGTTCTACGCGGCCCGTCACTTCGCGGCCGAAATCGAGCGTTACGGCCGGTGCGTATTCTTCGCCCGGCCCGGTGTCGCCGAGCTTGACGACGAAATCTTTCTTGCCACCAGCCACCCCAAAAGGGTCTTCCGTCAGCGCGTCAAGATTTTCAAATTCGCTGCGCCCCAGCGTCAGTTCTTCAACGCCCCCGGTCAGATACATGTGCGCAAGGAACGGCGACGCGCCTTCATACCCCGGCCAGTCGTACAGGCCCGCATCGGCGTTCCATTGGAAGAGATCGATGGATCCCTCGATCGAGCCAAGCGCCGCAACTGCGGGCCACGTCGAGTCATCGTAGCCAGGCTGCTCCCAACCTGAGCGAGCGCCCCGTATTCCCTTCCAATTGGGACCGGTGATCAGAATGGGTTGCGCGTCAACGCCCGGCGCGGCCGGGACGATCTTGGCCACCAGTACCTCGCCGAAAATCTGCTGCATGGCTAGCGCGCTGTTTACGAATCCAGGAACGCCGCGCCCGCGGACCACCTCAAGCGCCACGACGTTGCGCCCAGGCTTGAGCAAGCGCGCCACGTCTACGCGAAATACATGAACGCCTAGCGGGTTGAGCAGGTCGATTGCTGCATGTTCAGCGAGAATGCCGTTGATATAGACATCGGCGGAACGCGGGCCGGCGAGATAGAACGTGGCCTTTGCGGGAACATTGTCGAGGTTGAAGCTGGCGCGAAAACAATGCGGCAGTACCAGGTGGCGCAGTCCGGGCGCGTGGTAGTCGATCTTGGCCCGGTTGCCCACCGCCGAGTCCTCAGCCGTCCAGATGTACTGCTCGGGCAGCGGTGTGTGGAAGGACGAGAAGAGCTGCGGTTTATCAACGGCTCGCGTGGGATCCAGCATTCGCGGTGGAATTTTAGAGGCCTGATCCTGCGCCCCTGCGCAGCAGGCCATTGCCAGCACCAGCACCAACCATCGCGAAACCCAATTCCGCATCGTTCTGCTCCCTTTATTTTTTGCTGTGAAATCTCTGCAGAAAAATCTATTCCCCGTGCGTGGCGCTTGTCCACGCGGTGTTCCTACGCCCACGGCCGCGACCATGCCACCGAGATGCCGCGCACATCGTGCGGATACTTGCCGGAGACGGCGGTGTAGAAGTGATAGAACTCGATGACGGCGGGACCAGCCTCCATGCCTGCGTTCGGATAGGCATGCCATGCGCCGAGAAAACGTCCACGAATTTTTTTGAGCCGCGCCGGGCTCAGTGCGCCATTCTCGCGTACGATCTACATCATGGCGACGTTGTAGCGGAAGATGGGCGACTGCGGCTGACGACGGAGGATGCAGCACATGCACGTCCAGTTGACCAGATCGCGCGCGAGCGCCATGCCCGTTTGGTAACCAATGCCGTCGAAGCCGATGTAGGTGAGGCGGAAGTCGTCATCGTGCCGAAAGACGAACGGGCCATCGACGAATTTTTCGTCGAAATCGCCAGCCGTGCCCGTACCGGCGACTGCCCCTGACTGCGATTGCTTGCCGCAGGGAACGGGGTGCGCATACGAAAGGTAATACAGCCTATGTCATGATATTTACGCGCGCGCGATGCGCGAAGCACGTTCTCTTTGTGTACTTCTGAATGTGAGTGCTATAGTGACCGCGGACCTGTGAGAAACCTTTCCTATTTGTTGAGGCTGGCTGATGTCTCATGCGCCCTCGTCTCGTGCGTGTTGATGGCATGCACCCGTGCGATGGCCCGTGCGACGGTTGTTGCTCTGCCGTCCTCTCGTGGCGCATTGGACCTGCCCGATCAGCCACTGATTGGCGCGGCGTGGTATCCAGAACAGTGGCCAGAGCAACGCGGCGAAGCGAATGTATTTATCGGCGCCGAATCGAGGAAGCTCGCGGCGCCGGCGATGCCTTTGTGCCGCCGCGCACAGAGCATTGGGTCGAAAACGCACTTGCCGGCCGCGATCTGCAGTATCTCTATATCAGTGTCTGGCCAAACGGCATTCCTTCCGAGGAATTCAATGGAGGCTGGAAGCATGTTTACGCGGGCATTATCGACGAATACGTAACGCGTGGTTTTCCGATCGATGGAAAAAAGTAGAGCGGGTGGACTGTGAGAATCAGTGAAGTTGCCCTGAGCGTGGTTGCAAATCCTTATTGCGAGATGGTCTCTGCCGGCGTAAAAGGCGGGAAGGCTGCACACGATGTTGTTTTCGTCGAGATAAAGACCGACGAGGGCCTGACGGGCCATGCCTTTGCGTGGGGCGGCAGGAC
>JASIJX010000475.1 GCA_030049955.1 Acidobacteriaceae bacterium | reverse complement strand
CCGTGGTTGTGCAGCTTCTCGTCGTTGTGCGCGCGGATGTCGCGGCCGGGGAAGCTCTGCTCGAGGTGCTTGAAGAAGGCTGGGTCGATCGACATGACATCTTCAAAGTGGCCGTGCTTGGGGCAGTCCTTCACCATGAGGATCTTGCCGTCGCGCTCGATGATCTGCGCCTTGATCTCGCCCACTTTCTCGTTGAGCAGAACCTCGTGGGGCAGCTTGCCGTCGAGGATTTGCTTGCGGATCTCGGGGACGCACTTGGGGCAGAGCGAGTCTGTGGTGCGGGGCCAGCCGAGCGGGGGTTTTTCCTTCTGCCAGGACTTGAGAAGCGGCTTGTCGCTCCACTTGGGCTTGAAGGACGGGTTGGGGCTGATGCGGTTGAGGCGCTCGAAGACAACCCACGCACCCTTTGCCGCGTAAACGGCGGCTTTCTCGGCATACTTTGTGGCTTTGGCCATGATGCAATCTCCCCAGAAAAAGTAGTGGAGCAACCGCCGGCAAATCTCTACTGCCGGGCCGGCTGATGGACCCGCGACAGAACCTACGGGGCCTGGAAACTCATTGAGAAGAGTACGCGTATGGGCTGGCTGGCCCAATGCTGCCGCAGCGAACGGGGAAATGGCACCAGCGAATGGCGAAATTGGGAAGGGAACGGGGGTTGGGGCAGGGTTGCGCGAAGCCTTGAATTTTCAACCTGTTCGGCAAACAAATGCCGTAGGATTTCGTCTACGTGGGCGGTGTCCTTGCGCTACTCCGAAGAAGACGCGGTTTCCGTGCGCGCCACCTGATTGATGATGCGCTGCACCAGCACCACCCGCACATGAATATGGCTGGCGATATCGGGCAGGAACTCGGTGATGAAGTTGTCGATGGGAGCCGTGCCTAGCGCAGTTCCGTACCGTGCCGCGCTGGCGCCGAAGTTGGTCTGCTGCCCGGGGACGTAGAGGTTGTTGACCGCATCGTCGGCGGCAAAACCTACCAGAGTTGAGTAGTTGAGCATGCCTTTGCCGTTGTCGCCCTGGGTCCAGGCGACCTGGTAAATGCAGTGGTAGACGCGGCGCTTGATGCTGGCATTGGGCATGCGATGGTAGTGCGGGTCCAGATGCGTAATTGAAGGAATGAGAAACGTGCCGAAGAACTCGCCGACCATATCCTGTGTAAAGCTCGTACCCACGTTTTTGGCGTAGCCATCCCAGCCGGGACCGTAAATGGAATGCGAATTGAAGGCGATGGTGACTGCGGCTTCGCCGCCGATGGTAAGCAGATTGAAAGGGTCGACGAGGTTGCGCCCAGCCAGGTGCGCCTTCTGGAGTGGCGTGAGCGGCTTGACCGCCGGCCCGTTCAGAAACCGGGCATACCAGTTGATGACGGGCACGTGAGGTACGCAGAGAGTGATGCCGACAATTCTGGGCGGCTCCGAAAGCGCCGCGCTATCGTTCTCTGCCACCGCAGTAGCCCGCACGGCTGCCGTTGCCGCAAGCGTGGCGGCGGCGTTGCGCAGCTCGCACGGGCCTACCGAGCTGGACTTTGTCTGCTGCGCAGGCTGCGGGGCAGGAGGTAGAGTCTTCACCTCGCCCGGCGAACCGGCTTGAGCGGCCGCGTTGATTCCGCCTGCGGTGACGAGCAGAATGACGGCCAACACCGTCTTTCGCCGCCAGCTCACTTCAGTCGCTATCATCCGCCTGTGCGGCCTCCATCCGGTCCTGTGTTCTGTTCGCCAATAGATGATGGGACGCAGGCTAGCCCAAAAGAGTCGCACGCAACACTCGCAACAAACGACTCTATTATGGGTTCAGTAGCAGAAAGAGCGCTCGTTCGGCCCGGCGACAGTTAACGGATGTGACAACCCCTGATCTCCGGAGCCCGGTGAAGGATTGACGAAGCGCAGCGCGGGTTAGCAGACTAATGGCGAGTGACTTAAGCTAAGTTACCCCAACAAAGGTTACCTGCATGAGCACAAATCCACCGTTCGGGCCGGGCACTGGACCGGGACTTGGCCATCGCTTCGAAGAAATTATCGATCTGATCGAGCTTGAGCTGCGCCACGCCATTGGCTATGTGAATGACTCCGTCGTGCCTCACGTGCGGCGGGAGTCGATTACTGCTATGCGGCGAGTTTCCGACACGCTGCGCAACCTGGCCGACCGGTTCGAGGCATCTGGCAATCGACAAAATCCGCCCCCGGGGCAAGACAGGAATCCGGCCCAGAATCCGCCACAAAATGCATCGGGTTCATCGAGTAGGGACCCGCGCGCTTGAGCACCACCACGGGGCCATGTGGAGGTTTCGGGCGGGCTGTTGTGCGGCGCGCGGGCCTGGCATGCGTCACGGCGCTTGTGCTGCTGGCCGCCGGCTGCCGGCATCGCAACCAGAGCCAGATGCCACCGCCGCAGGCGATGCCGCCCGCCGAAGCGCCAGCCCCGCCGCCGGCTCAAACTGAATCTGAAGCAGAGCCGCCAGCGCGCATTCCCATCACCCCAATTCCGCAGGGCGGCGTCACGCAGGAAGACCTGGATTACATATCCACGCACGAGCCCATTGCCTCGCAGGTCGGCTACGCCTCCTGGTACACGGCTCCCTATAAAGGTCGCAAGGCGGCGAACGGCCAAGTATTCAATGACGAGGCAATGACGGCTGCGCACCGGACGCTGCCCATGGGATCGCTGGTGGTAGTGACGAACCTTGAGACCGGCCAGTCCGGCGCGATGCGCATTAACGATCGCGGGCCGTTCGTGCATGGCCGGGTCATCGACCTGACCATCGCCTCAGCGAAGGCAACGGGCATATACCGAAGCGGAACAGCGCGGGTGCGCATTGATGTCTACGAGGCGCCAAAGCCAATCGACTCCGGCGGACGCTGGTGCGTGCAGATCGGCGCCTTCCACAGCCAGCGCGCGGCCCTGCGGTTGAAAACCGCGCTTCTGCGCGAGTACCCCGGCTCAAATGTGATTGAGTTCCCCGGCGAAGACAGCTACTGGGTGCGCATACGGCCGCCGGGCGATGATATGCAGATGGCCGAAGACATTGCGCGCAGCACGCATCCGAAAGAAGGCAACGCGTTCCTCACGCGGCTGGATTGAAAGAAGCAGCAGGTCAACTTGCGCTGCGCGCATGTAGCAAGTCAGCGAGTCGGCGAGTTAGCATCGTTCCGTTTCTTTGCTGACTCGCTAACTCGCTGACTCGCTAAACCGCTATCGCAGCAGCTCCGTCGCCGACCAGAGGATTGGCTCCATGCCGTGAAAGTCGCCGGTGCGGCGCGGGCGGTTCAGGTAGTAATCCAGGCTGTTGAGCTTGTTCGTCCCTTCGCAGACCTGCGTCATGTCATCGTTCTGGTCGATGAAGCCGGTCACTGCGATCCACGCACGGCGCGCGGCCGGCCCGTATGTTGCTGCGTCGAGCCAGCCGTTCTTCACGCCGGTGATCATTGCGAAAGTAAACATGCCGGTGCTCGAGGTTTCCTCCCACGCTTCATCGTGGTCGATCAATTGCCGCCACATGCCGTCTTTCGCCTGGTATTGGAGAAGCGCGGCCATCATCATGCGGTAGCTCTTCAAAATTCTCACCCG
>JASIJX010000474.1 GCA_030049955.1 Acidobacteriaceae bacterium | reverse complement strand
TGGTGTTTTATCAGAAGCTGCCTGCAGGCGAGTTGTATGATCTCGGAAAAGACCCAACGGAAACCAACAACCTGTGGGATGTATCGAGCGCGCGGCCGGCGCGCGAGATGATGATGCAGCTGTGGGCTTCGCGGATGATCGACACCGTCGATCCTATTCCTGAGCGCAAGTGCATGTGGTGAGTTGATGACGGTTTTTTCGCGGCTGGCTGCCGGCATTGCAGGGACTAATTCAACGTAGAAAGGCTTATCCGATGTCTTTTCGCAACGCAGGCTGGATCATCGTTCTCTGTCTTGGGTTTCTATCTGTACCAGTGTGCACGATGGCAGCCAATGCGCCGCGCGCGCGATGGTCGGAGCAGCAGGCATGGAACTACATGAACCACCAGCCGTGGCCGGTGGGCAGCAACTATCTGCCCAAAGACGCAATCAACCAACTGGAGATGTTCCAGCAGGCGACCTACGATCCGGCGGAGATTGATAAAGAGTTTGGGTGGGCCGAGTCCGCGGGAATGACGACCATGCGGATTTTTCTGCACGATCTGCTGTGGCAGCAGGATGCGCAGGGATTTACGGAACGGATTGACAACCTGCTCGGCATTGCCGCCAAGCATCACATCAAGCCGGTGCTGGTGCTCTTCGACTCGTGCTGGGATCCAAACCCCGTGCTGGGGCCACAGCATCCTCCGATTCCTGGCGTGCACAACTCAGGCTGGGTGCAGAGTCCGGGTTTGGCCCTGGGAGATCCTGCTCAGGTTCCACGGTTCAAGGCGTTTGTCATTGGCGTCGTCGGCAGGTTTGCGAGCGATAACCGCATCCTTGCGTGGGACGTGTGGAACGAGCCGGACAATCCTGGCGGAGGAAACTACAAGAACCTGCCCAACAAGGTGCAGCTTGTAGACCAGATGCTCCCCGAGGTCTTCGAGTGGGCGCGGTCAGTGGGCCCGGTGCAACCGCTCACAAGCGGCGTGTGGAACGACAAGGATTCATGGGGCGATCCGAACGCATGGTCCCCGACGGAGCGGATTCAGCTTACGCAAAGCGACATCATCTCTTTCCATAACTACGCGTGGCCGGAACAGTTCGAGGCGCGCATTGTGAGCCTGGAGAAACTGCACCGCCCAATTATTTGCACCGAGTACATGGCGCGCGGAGTTGGATCGACGATCGATACGATTCTTCCGATTGCTGCACAGCATCACGTGGGCGCGATCAATTGGGGACTGGTGCAGGGAAAGATGCAGACTTACCTGCCTTGGGATAGCTGGCAGGTGCCATATGTGAACCGGAAACCTGCCGTCTGGTTTCACGACCTGTTCTATCCCGATGGAAGACCGTACCGGCAACGCGAGATCGATACGATCCGGCATTTCTCCGAGCAGATGAACAAACAATGACGAACAATAACGCTCTGGACTCGGGTTATAGATGTACCGGATCATGAGGCAAAAATGCTCACTCGCCGCGCCTTTACCGGCAATTTGCTCAAATTGTCCGCGATGACGGCATTCCCATCGGAGCTGCTGAGCGCGACCGATGCCATCAATGCAGCCGAGTTGCAGCTCGCCGGCCGTTCGTCCATTGAGATTCCGGCAGACTTCACCGGACTGGGCTATGAAATGCTTTCGGTGGCGACGCCGGGATTGCTCAGCGCTGCGAACCATCGCTATGTGGAGTTGATCAGGGGGCTCGGCGCGCGCGGCGTCGTGCGAGTGGGCGGGATTGTGGCCAATTACACGCGGTACGCGCCCAATGGCATCGCCGCGAACAAGCCTAAAAATACCGTCATCACGCGGGCAAACCTGGAACAGCTCTCCGAATTTCTGCAAGCTATCGGCTGGACGGCCATGTGGAGCGTGAATTTTGCGCAGGGCACTATCGACGAGGCGGTTGAAGAGGCGCGTGCTGTATCGGAGGTTCTGGGCTCGCGTCTGCTTGCGCTTGAAATCGGCAATGAAGTGGATACATACGGGAAAGCACAGCCATTCCGCACGAGCCCGTACACCTACGAGCAGTACCGAAAGGAATTCGGCGCGTGGCGCACTGCAATTGCGAGAGCCGTTCCGGCAATTCGCTTTGCTGCTCCCGATACTGCGCAGAATGTAGATTGGGTGGAGCAAATGGCGCAGGATGCCAAAGGTGAAGTGCAGTTGCTGACCACGCATTATTACCGCAACGCCCAGAGACGCGGCAGTGCGGAGCAGTTGCTTTCTCCTGACCCGCGGCTCGGGGATATTGTTAAGCGCATGCATGCCGCGTCGCAGCAAAGTGGAATTCCCTGGCGCATGTGCGAGATCAATTCCTTTTCCGGCGGCGGCCGTCCCGGTGTAAGCGACACGTTTGTTGGGGCGCTGTGGACGCTCAATACGATGCTGTTGCTCGCAGAGAATGGGTGTTCGGGCGTCAATATGGAAACCGGCGTCAATCAGCTTGGCTTTGTCAGCTCCTATTCGCCGATTCAGGATGATGGCAACGGCGTGAATTCCGCAGGAGCTCCGTATTACGGCATGCTCGCTTTTGCGACGGCGTCTTCCGGCTGCAATCAGATGCTGCCGGTCGATCAGCG
>JASIJX010000473.1 GCA_030049955.1 Acidobacteriaceae bacterium | reverse complement strand
CATTGGCAGTGTTCACGCCCATGACTGGCGTGCCGCCCCCTGCCAGGGTTGTTGTGTAGGAATAGTTTGAGGATGCGTTCTGCACGGAACGCAACTGATAATTGGAAATACTGTCCGGCGCATAGGCGGCGTTGTCATAGCTTTCCGAGTAGCTGGCGTCAAAGGGGTTGACCTTCCACAACTGTTCGTAGTCCTCGAACATCGGAGTAGGGAAGATGTATTTCCCCAGGCCGCCGCGCACCACGGTTCCCCATTTGCCGAAGGGCTGCCAAGCGACTCCGATGCGCGGTAGCCAGATGAAGTTGTAGTTTTTCGTCAGCATGGGGGGTAAGTTGGCCTCAGCCGGAGTTTCAAATGTCATGCCGACGGCCTTATCGTTGTTAATGATGGCCTGGGTAGTCAAGCCTTCCGCAATCAGTTGCGAAGTTGGAACGGTGGTGACGAAGGCGCCATGGACGCCCGTCGCGGGATTGTAGGCTTTGAAGTCGAAGCCCATCATCGCCCCTTGCCCCACCCATGTAGCCGGATGCGCCTCATAGCGAACCCCGAGGTTGAGCATAAGGTTTCGCGCGATATGATAGTTGTCCTGCAGGTAGCCGTCTATATCCATCTCGCGAATGTGCAAGTAGGGGGGTTCCAGGTGTACTGTATAGCCAGAGGCGCTGCCGATGAACTCGTCGGCGTTAATTTGACCCGAGTTCGCGTAAGCGGTCGGACTTGTAGCAGGGCTGGATGGATTTTCGAGGCCCGTGCCCAGACCGCTGAAACTGATCTGATCCCGCGTTTCGGGGTCGGGCATTCCGAACTCTTCCAAACGATAGCGGCCCCCGAATAGCAACTCGTGCTTGCCAACGGTTTTGGTCAGGTTCTCACTGAAACTGGGGATCTTTTGGGTCATGCCATACCCCCACTGCTGCCCCCCTACCACACCAACAATATTCGCGACGTTCGGAAGTCCTCCCTCTCCAAAGTTATTCGGTAACCCCATATCGGACTCATAATCCGTACCAGGTGATCCCACTGCAACGCTATCTCGGGCATACTGCTCCAGGGAGAGGACGGTTTCAGAGACAAACGCGGGCGAGAAGATGTGAGTGAACCCGAGCGCCGACATATACATCCTGGTCGAAAGGACTCCGTCGTTGGAAGCATCAGCCGGAATGGTGAAGCTCGGAGTGCTGACGGCCTGGTTATACCCATCCCCGGTTGTAGACGGGCCGAGAAGGCTGAGGTTTTGTTCCGTATAGCGCAGATAGGCCCGGTTTTTTTCACTGAAAACATGATCCAGACGGAAGGTAAACTGCGGTTCAAATTCAGGCTCTGGAATCGCCTGGACATAGTTAGTTGCCAACAGAGGGTTGTTGGCATTGGTGGGCATCGGCCACATTTGATTCAGGATTACGGCCGTGGGAGATTCGCGGCTGGGCGGAATATAGTTGTAGGTCGACCCCGTAGCGGGATCGCCCCCGAATGGCATGCGGCACCACGTGTCGGCGGGCGCGGCGGTGCCGGCGCTCGCGGGCTCGGGGCAACTAGTGGAACTCTGGGTGGTATTCGGATCGTAAAGCTCCTGCAGAACACCGGAGCTGTTGACCAGCCCGCTGAAGTCTCCCAACCGCATCGCTTGCGTAGGCACACTTTCGTTCGTGAGGACGCCCTGCGCTACTGATAACCGTTCGTAGGAGAAGAAGAAGAACGATTTGTCCTTCCCATGGTAAAGATGGGGAATCACGATGGGGCCGCCCACGCTACCGCCGAACTCGTTGCGGATCAACTCCGGCGCGACATAAGTGGGGAGATTCGATCGGGTGCGGGCGATGCCAAAGTCGCTGTTGCGGGACGTCTCGAACAACGAGCCGTGCAGTTGGTTGGTTCCCGATTTGGTGGTCAAGACAGCCGTTGTCGGACGTGCATACTCCGCCCCGGAGTCAGTGGTTTCCACCCGGACTTCCTGGACCGCGTCCGGATCCGCCACCGGATCGGGCAACTCGCCTGGACCCTCCGCGCCGTAATCCAAGTTGTCCGTAGTCACTCCGTCTATTTCAAGCTCCGTCTGCGTTTGCTGCTGGCCGTTTGAGCAGGCAAGTGATTTGACTGCCCCAGAGCAAGTCTCCAATCCTGGCGTGGCTTCTTCTATCAGGCCCATGATGCTGCGCCCGTTCATCGGCAACTCGTTGATCCTGGCGTTCTCCAGGGTTGCGCTCAGGGTTCCGCTGTTGGTGGTGACCAGCTGAACAGCGTTGGCATTAACCGTAACCTGCTGCGTTACGGAGCCCGCGGGCAGCGACGCATTGATCACCACGTTCTGGCCCACGAGCAGTTCCAGCGATTGCGAAAGGGCCTTCATGCCCGGCGCCGTAATCGTCACCACATAAGTGCCCGTGAACAGTTCCGGCACCTGGTAGAAGCCAATGCTATTGGACTTTGAATCGGTCACCACGCCCGTGGCCTGGTTGACAACGTGGATTGAGGCGCCCGGCACCACGGCGCCGGAAGAATCGGTCACCGTGCCCTGAATGGACCCTGCGCCGCTCTGCGCGCGCGCAATTGGGCCGCAGATAGCCAATCCCAGTAAGACGATAACTACCGTAAACAAATCTCTAAAACCGAGAGGCCTGCAGCCTCTGTCTGCCATACGGCGGCTCCAAGCCTCGCCCAAACTTTGCCGCGTTCCAACATCAAAACCGATATGCTGTCGCATTGCTTTCCTCCCAAAGGCTGTCATTAGCCGTACCTCCTCCGTCACCGACGCCTGCGAAATTTACGGGCATTTTCGTCAGATTCCAAGAGCGATTCACCAGCGTTTCATGCATTTCGTCATCAAACGCAATCTTTCGAATAAAAAGGCAAGCGACCAAGCTCGGCTTATACGTAACCGGTTTGCCTCTCCAAGAGCGAATAACGAAATCTTTCATATCGGCTTTCTTTTGTCAAGACAATTCTGCGCTTATTATTTCGATTTATATGCTATACTTTCCCTTCTGTTGAAAACTGTACGAACGGGCTCGCTGAATTTGGCCTGGAACCTATGATCGACATTGGCGGGAGCTAAACAAAATCAACAGGTTGCAGCGCATTTCCTGCAAGAGCGTTTGGCCTGCAGGTATTTTGAAATCGGAAGCCCAAGGCACATTCCAGAATCGGGGCTTTTCTGCTCTGGACTCGAAGATGGTGCTTTCTTAAGAAGACAACTATTCATGGGAGAGTGTATGGAATTCGGAGCGACGACACTACGCGAAATTTATGAGCAGCCAGAGGTGTGGCGCCAGAGCCTAAAGGAGTTGAAGAGGCTCGATCTGGAGCCGCTCCTCGAAGGTATGGGTCCCCGCTCGCATGAGTGGCTGTTCGTCGGTTGCGGAACCAGCTATCATCTGGCACAAGCTGCTGCAACCACCTTGACAAACTTGGTCCGCGTGCCCGCACGTGCGGTGCCTGCGTCCGAAATTCTGTTGTTTCCGAATCCCACGCTTTCGATGGGCAGAAACGCCGTTCTCCCGGTTCTGATCTCGCGGTCCGGAAATACCTCTGAGGTGCTTCAAGTTGCCGAAATACTCCGGCAGCGCGGTATTGAATTCCTGGCAGTAACCTGCGATGGGAACAAACTGGCTCGTCTCACCCCTCGCATCGTTAAACTACCTGTTGACGAACATAGTACTGTGATGACGGCTTCATTCACCTCGATGCTGCTGGCTCTGCAATTCATCGCGGCGAAGTTCGCGGGACAGGAAGAGTTTATTCGAGCTCTACACGAACTGCCGGATGCGCTTGCTTCTCTGTTCGACAACTATGGACTGCAAGTGAAGGAATTCGCGCAGCAGTCGTTTGAAAACGCCGCTTTTCTTGCGCAAGGCCCGCTATATCCAATCGCGTCGGAGGTGTCGCTCAAAGTTATGGAGTCTTCCTCTACTTTTGCGCAATACTTCTATACTCTGGAATTCCGCCACGGGCCCAAGTCGATCGTGACGGACAAGGTGCTCGTCGGCACATTGCTCTCCGATGCAGGATATGTGGAAGAAAGTGCAGTGCTGCAGGAAATGAAAGAGCTTGGCGGACGCACACTGGCTATCGCAAACCGCATCACGCCAGAGGTTGCCGCTTCGGCCGATCTGGCAATCGAACTTGGGCTGCCTGTGCCTGAGCTGGCTCGGCTTGTCGTCTATGTCGTTTGGGGGCAGTTACTGGGCAGCTATCTGGGCCTATATAAAGGACTCAATCCTGACACTCCGCGGAATCTGACCCGGACCGTAACGTTGGCAGAGTAGGGGCATGCAAAAGCGTTTTGACGTGACGATTGCGGCGAGATCAATCTTGACCTCATCCTGTACGGGCTTCCGGAAGCGATACCGACCGAGCGGGAGATCCTGGCCACGGACTTTCGCCTGACATTGGGCAACTCGTCCGCCATTCTCGCGCATAACCTCGTGCATTGGGGATCTCCGTCGGCTTCATCACGCGGTTGGGAGACGACAAGCTGGGAAGTATTGCGCTGGAACGGTTGGCCGAGCAGGCGGTCGATCTTTCTTGCGTCAAGCGCGTTCCCGGAGGCGCTGCGACGGGCGTCACCATCCTGCTGGACCATAACGGCAAGCGCCGCATCCTCACTTTTCCTGGAGCTATGTTCGAGATGTCCGCTGAGGATCTCGATATGGATTATCTTGCGTCGGGACGTCACTTCCATATCTCATCCCTCTACCTTCACAAGGTGCTCCTGCCGGATATTCCGCGTATCTGCCGGGAACTGAAGGCTGCGGGCCTCACAATTTCATTGGATACGAACGATGATCCAGAGGATCGATGGGGAGATCCACTGGATGAGTTGCTGGACATTATCGATATCTTTCTGCCCAATGAGAACGAAGCCTGCAAGATCACTGGGAAGGCCGATGCCGAAAATGCTATCGAGGTCCTGGCCGGGCGTGTTCCGCTGGTTGCGGTGAAGTGCGGCGAGCAAGGTTCGCTCGTTCAAAAGAATGAGCAACGATGGCATGTTCCCACGGAGTGCCTGAAGCCCGTCGACACGGTCGGTGCTGGGGATAGCTTCAATGCCGGGTTCCTGACTGCCTACCTGAAGGGCAAATCACCGCGCGACTGCGCAGCCTTTGGTAACCGCACGGCAGGATTTTCAACCCAGAGCCCCGGCGGCACTGAGTCTTTCCGCGATGGGGCTCTGCTAGAAGGGTTTCTTGCCTCATCGCGCATGCCGCCGCTTTGACATCCTACGCATTCTCATGATCATATGGTTTCGTAACACATCGCATACTTATTCCCGTGTCTGATGGGCTCGTTCCGCTTTTTCGTACGCGTAACCAGGAGCCTATCGAAGATCGAGTGATGAAACGAAAAATAGCTGCGAGTGTACCCGCGTTGCCAAACCACGGCCATATGCTGGTCGACGAACGGCAGCAACACATCCTGTCTATGATCCAGACACATGGCAGGGTTCTAGTAGGGGAACTCTCCCGTACACTGAACATTTCCCAGATTACCATTCGCAAAGATCTGGATCATCTGCATTCGCAGGGACTGATTCAGCGCAGTCATGGTGGCGCCTTGCGCCTGCAGTCAGGGGCATTAGTCGATCCGACTCTGCAGGTGAAGCAGAAACAACATTCTCCCGAAAAGCAACGGATCGCCGCGGCGGCTGCCAAGATGGTTCAGGAAGGCCAATGTGTCATGCTCGATTCCGGAACCACAACCACAGCGGTGGCACAAGCGCTGAAGCAGTTCAATCGTCTGACGGTCATCACAAATGCCGTGAACATTGCCACGGATCTGACCGGAACCGATTTCGACGTGATTCTCATCGGCGGTACGCTGCGCAAGAATTCCTTCTCGCTCGTGGGGCCGCTAGCCGAAGATGTGCTGGAGGAGATGCACGCGGACATTTTGTTTCTCGGAGTCGACGGATTAGATCTGGAGATTGGGTTAACCACGCCGAACTTTCTGGAGTCGCGTGTGAACCGGGCTATGGTGGCAGCTTCAGGGCGAGTGGTCGCAGTCTGTGATTCATCCAAATTCAACCGCCGCAGCCTGTCCAGAATTGTGCCCTTATCGGCTATCCACTGCGTGATCACCGACAAGGATCTGCCGGAAACCATTGCGGCGGAACTACGCACGCAAAACATCGAGGTGATTTTGGTTTAGTAGCTGCGTAGTGTGCGTTGACCTGAGCAGTGCCGGTATGCGGGGCCACATCCGGCAGTGCGTCGGATGCGGCCGCTTAGAATCTGTCAGTTCGCAGCCTGATAGCGGCGATTGCTTGCCGGTTCAAATGTCGTTGGAATATGCCCGGAGACCTGAATCTGGTAATGCGCTTCGGCGGTTACACCGTCCAGGCCTTTAGCCGTGAGATGCACGTCATAGTTTCCTAGTTCGGTATAAGCATGATTTACTTCGCTGCCGTCGACACTTACACCGTCTCCGAAATCCCAGTGATAAGAAAGTACCGGATTAACTTCCGCGCACTTCGCAGAGAAGCTTAGGGTAGCGCCTGCATCCCCTGCAGAGGGATGTTGGACGGTCAGCTCGGGAGGAGCCGGCTCAAATCGGGTGTCGATGATTTTAATCATGCGCACCGAGTGAGCGGGCTGATGCAGCCTCAGAATGCTACCATGCAGAGCGGGCGTTTCTTTGCTGTCCAGAACATTGGTAGCCACATAACTGCCCGTCGCAGGCAGACCGATAGTGGCAAGATCAATCGAGTGATCCCGGTCGACCTCCGTCCAATTGAAGACAGTGAGGATGCTCTGCCGGCGGTCCTCTTTGAGGAGAAAGATGCTTGGCTGCTGGTCCGCGGCTGCATAGTTCATAAGATCGAGCGGTAGAGACGCATTGCCGAGGCGAATCATGTCGATGAGATCCTGATTCTCGATAAGAGCGAGACGTTCAGGATCCTTCGTCAATGCGGGCAGGTCATCTCCGATTTCGAACATGCCGCCAGAAACAGCGGCCAGAGCAATGGAGACTTCGGCTTCATTTAAAGTCAGTGGCTTGCTGCTTTCGTGCCATGACTGGTCTCGAATCGTCTGGGTGGAGACCGTAAATGCATCTGGGTCAGCGACGAAGTAGTTGCGGTTCATGAAATAGCGCGCGGCAATTCCAGTAGCAGCATCTTTACTGGCTCTAAAGGTATGGCCCGTGTCCTGCGAGATGCGGCCATAATCGACCATGCCTACCGGGTTGAGCATGGGACTTCCGTCTTTGTCCAGATAGACGTCGTTACCGACAGCATCACGGATGATGCCCAACCCGATTCGCTGTGCCTGAAGCGCGGTGGTGTTGCGTTTATAGTAGTACCCTTCCACCGCACTGGCGTCCATGAAATCAATCTTGATATAGCGAATGCCCCAGTCCTTGGTCATCGTGGAGTAGGTCTGATACAGGTATTTCGCGGCCTCTGGATTGGTCGTGTCCAGGATGTAAACTGGATCTTTGTTATCCACTACCGTGCCGACATGGATCGGTTGGCCGGTCGCATTCTTCACCAACCAGTTCTGGTGATTCTGGTAGACCCAGGAGCGGTCCGAAACTTCAAAGGGAGCCGTCCAGATTGCAGGAACTAATCCCAGACCATGGACCTTGTAATAGACGGATGCCAGGCCGTGCGGGAAGAGAGTCTCGTCGGGCGTGGTGTATTCGCCGCGCGCGTACTGGTAGCCTTCGTCGATGTGGAAGATGTCATAGCCAAGCGACTTCAGGTGTTCGGCTTCCCATTGTGCATTGGTGATGGCAGTGCCTTCGTCGAGGCCAAAGTAGTATGCGGTCCAGCTCCACCATCCCATCAACGGTGGCGCCGAGGTTCTCGCGTGATGAATTTCTTTGATCAGAGAACCGTAGGTGTCGAGCTGCCGGTGATAATCTGTCGCGAGACTAAAGAGCACCTGCTCGGCTGACAACTCTCCGCCTGGATTCACCGGAAGGCTTAGCTGCACCTGGTCTCGTGCGGGAGAATGTCTGAGGGAATACTCGGTCTGCAGCTCGGTCGTACCGGTTGAATCAATTTCATAGTTCGCGATGCGGGGTTGCGCGCCCGACGAAGAGGCAAGCTGCAGGCGGAGAACGGTGACGAAGCGGTCCGAAGTGAGTGCGCCGAAAAAAAGGCTCTCATGACTGCGCAGGTTATAGATCAACTGACTGCCCACCGCACGATGCAACTGGTTCTTCGTATCGGCCAGGTCGTAGATGGTGATGGCAGGCGCATCTTCGCTCCAACTATCAGAAAGAACGCGGTCAGCTGAGGCTGGACCTCCAAGATCTACTATCGCTCCTTCCGTCGCATCCAGGGAACGAATGTCTTCAACGTGGATGACCCTGGAAGTTGTATTGCGCACTGTGACCTGAATATCGCCGAAGGGCTTGGACGCATAGGCGCGCAGGCGGTAGATCAGGTCCGGCTGTCCGGCCACGCCTGTATACCTCACCTGCCACTCTGTTGCCTGTCCCAGATAGCCGTTCGTCTCCGATTGGCTAACTTCGTGGCGCGGATAATCGCGGGCATGGAGCCATCGGCCATCCACCTGAACGGCGGCTCCGGCGCGCAGAACATCGGCGCCCGACCCTGGGAAGGCCACCGCGTAGCTACCATCGTCCTTGTTCACCTTGATTACTAAAGCGTGATCTTCGCCAAAGCACCGCGTCAGAGGAGATGCGATGGCACAAACGGCCAGTAGCAGCGCTCCCATCCATTTCGAATCGCATAACCAACCGCGTTGCCCCACAAAATCCATCTTCACACTTTCCTCCCTTGCGTTCGACAGTTGCGGCTGATAGCGGATTGCCTTATTCGTAATTACGATCAACAACCAAAATGGCGCCTGGAGAAGCCAGCGCGGTGAAAAGCATCGATATCGAAGTAGCGGTAACGGTCCAGGCAAAACAGGTCCGGGACCGAACGGTAAACGACGGGCGTATCGAAGAGACAGCCCAAACTCCTAACGGCGTTCCGACTCACTACGGCAGAGGACCCCGAAGGCGTCAGCGCAGCGGCGATTTGCGAGACCATCTGGCTGCGCATTCCATTGGTTTGGGCACCTACACGTGTTTTTTCCTGATCGCTGCTCGCACCCATTTGGCTAATGACCCTGGGCAACCTCGAGACCAAGGTAACGAATTAGTTTGTATATGAATGTTTACAATCTTATAATTTGCGTGTCAAGGCAAAAAAGAAACCAAGTACTGCGAGAACCTACCTTTCTCCCGCATCAAATCTCGATACAATCGCGAAAAAGCTCCCAAAAGATAGTCGGTTGTAGTAAGCTTGCGTATGGTAGTGTTTAATTCCGTTTTATTGTGATATTACTGCGCAAAGCAATATACCGACGCGGAAGGAGACTGACGAGTGGATTCTCTATCGGCACTGCTGAGCGTCCCCGTCGGCCAAATTCTCGCGCACGCCTGGAGGATTGAGGAATTTGAAACGATTCTGCACGCGCTGGTCAAGGCAGCAGAGGAGTTCCTGCCCCGCGCCGCTACGCTTGGTTCCGAACTGGCCCGCAAAGGCTGCAAGCGAGCCTGCATCGTCGGCTCCGGTGTGCTCGCGGGCACTGCAATTGAATGTGCCCTTAAGCTCCCGGAGTTGACTGCTGGGAAGGTTCAGACTATGGGGCGACCAACGCTCGAATTGCGTCACGGCCCCATTGCGGCGCTCGATCAGGAAACGCTATTCGTGGGCCTTGTCTCCACTCAAACGCAGCGGCGACAGTACGAGATAGATTTGTTGTGCGACATCGGAAGCAAAGAGCTGGTGCGCACGCGCGTAGCCGTAGCCACTGCACCGAATGGCCTGAGCGCCGATGCCGACTATGTGCTCACACCTGATCGCACTTATACGATTCCCGATCTATATCGGCCCGTTCTCGACGTGATCTTTGGGCAGTTGCTTGGGTTGTTTGCGTCCATCCAGGCCGGACTGCACCCCGATAATCCAAGCCCGAACGGCGTGATCAGACGCGTCGCGCAGAACGTCAGCATTTATTGACTCAAATTGGAGAATAAAAATGTCTACCTATCTTTCTGAGCTTGCGCAGCGACGCCAAGGGTCGGATCAGCGCGGCATTTACTCCGTCTGCTCCGCGCATCCGTGGGTACTCGAAGCTGCGATGCGACGCCATCTTTCCGTGTCCGGCCCCCTGCTAATCGAGGCAACCTGCAATCAGGTGAACCAGTACGGAGGTTACACCGGAATGACACCCGCTGACTTCCGCGACCTAGTCCACCGGATTGCAGCGAAAGTTGGTTTTCCGCAGGAGCGTATCCTCCTCGGAGGCGACCACCTGGGCCCATTTCCCTGGCAGCATCTAGAAGCGGAAGTAGCTATGGCAAATGCTTGCGCGCTGGTAAGTCTCTTTGTGCGCGAGGGGTATAGCAAGGTGCACCTTGACGCGAGCATGTCCTGTGCCGATGATCCATCTCCACTGCCGGACAGGGTGATCGCTGCCCGGGCTGCAAGATTGTGTGCCGCCGCGGAGTCCGCCGCAGGAGGAAGCCAGCCGGTGTATGTGATTGGCACCGAGGTGCCCACTCCAGGTGGATCCGTGGACGAAATGAAGATGTCGGTCACTTCGCCCGATGCAGCAGAAGAAGCTCTCCGGCTGCACCAGGCAGCCTTCGCCGCGGCCGGCGTTGGGAATGCCTGGGATCGAGTCATAGCTTTGGTGGTCCAGCCGGGGGTGGAGTTTGGAAATGAGAGCGTCGAAGACTACCGACCGGAGAGAGCTGAACGGCTGTCAGCGATGCTCGCGAACCACCAGGGCCTGATTTTTGAGGCGCACTCTACCGATTACCAGAGGACGACGAGTCTTGCTGCTCTGGTGCGCGATGGCTTTGCGATTTTGAAAGTTGGGCCAGGACTGACCTACGCAATGCGCCAGGCTCTCTTTGCGCTGGCAGACGTTGAAGAAGCATGCGTCCCAGCCGGGAAGGCATCCGGCTTTAGACACCGCGTAGAAACAGCCATGCTCGCCGATCCTCAGCAGTGGCAGAAGCACTATCCAGGTACTCCGGAACAGCAATATAGGCTTCGTGTCCATAGTTACAGCGATCGCATTCGGTACTACTGGATACGCGAGGGCGTCAAGCAGGCGGTGAAGGACCTCCTCTCCAATCTCGAGCGCTCGGGAATTCCAGAGATCCTGCTGAGCGATTCGTTGCCTCTCCAGTACCATAAAGTTCGCGCGGGAGAACTTTGCAACCAGCCGTTGCCGCTGATTCTCGATGCGATCGGCTTTGCTCTCGATCCATACATCGCTGCGTGCCGTGCGTGAGCAAGTTCCAGAACCGAAGCACCAAGTTTTCAATGTTTTTTTGAGGTAGGATGACCCAGAAAGTTCAGGCATCGAGCCCACTGCCCCATGGGCATCTACGGCGTTATCAGCAGCAAGACGCATGGACATGTGTCACCCCATCCTGATTGCCACGAAAGGATGTTAACAGACGGGATGAGAAGGCCGGTCTTCGGCGGGATGCGCTAAGCTCCCAAATTATCGACGCGCTCGAAGCGCGCGAGACAAGGAGACCAGAATCTGGAAGCCTACCACAACCGCAGGTCTTCGCATGAGGAAAATGCAAGATCAGAAATTGACCGTTGGACTAGATCTTAGTGATCGTCGAGCTTCTGCTGTGTTTTGAATGGGGTGGGCGACGTGATTCTGGACATGTTGATCGAAGTAAAATCCTCCCGAGATGTGCCACAGTGATGCAGCAAAGTCAAACCCACGCATCGACCGCGCCTTCCACCGATGGTTCAGTTCCCCTCCATCGCACACTTGGCTTGTGGAACCTGATCATCATCGGGATGGTGATCATCCAGCCAACCGCGCCCATGGGGATCTACGGCGTGATCAGCAACAAGGCCCACGGCCACGTCGTCACAACCATCCTCATCGCCATGGTCGCCATGCTGTTTACCGCAATCAGCTATGGCCGCATGGCGCGTGTCTACCCCAGCGCTGGGTCGGCATACACCTATGTGGGCCAGGAGATGAGTTCCGTTCTCGGCTACGTAGTCGGGTGGGGCATGGTCATGGACTATCTACTGAACCCGTTGATCTGTACAGCCTTTTGCGCAAAGGCCGCAATGAATATTCTCCCCGGACTGTCCTATTATGTCTGGATCCTGATCTTCGCTGGCTTTTTTACGTGGGCAAATCTGCGCGGAATCAAAACTTCAGCGAAATTGAATGAAGCCCTTTGCGCCGGAATGGTGATCGTCGTCCTCATTTTCCTTGGTGCCGTAGTCCGGACAGTTTGGGGCGTTCACCACGATCCCGGATTCTTCACCCATCCGTTTTATCAGCCGGACACTTTCCATCCCACAAGCATCTTTGCTGGCACATCCGTCGCGGTACTCACTTACATCGGCTTCGACGCTGTGTCCACGCTGTCAGAAGAGGTGGAGAATCCGCGCCGCAATATCATGCTCGCCACCATTCTGGTGTGCCTGATCACCGGACTTCTGTCTGGGCTGGAGGTATATGCTGCGCAACTCATCTGGGGATCGAAGCCGTTCCCGAGCGATCAAGTCGAGTCGGCTTTTGCCCTGCTCTCACGTCAGGCGGGCGGCGTCATTCTCTTCCAAGTCATCAATTTTACGCTGCTCGTGGCTAACATGGGTTCGGGTATGGGCTCGCAGCTTGCAGCCGGCCGGCTCCTCTACGGCATGGGTCGCGGAAATGCGCTTCCCAAGGCCTTCTTCGGCGCGATCGAGCCGAAACATCGCGTCCCTCGCAACAACATTCTGATTGTCGGGGGTTTCGCGCTGGCCGGAGCTGGCATTCTTGAATTCCTCGCTCCCAGGCTTGGGGGGGGCGCATATGAGATTGGTGCCGAAGCACTGAACTTTGGCGCCTTCATCGCATTCATGGGCGTCAATGCCGCATCTTTTGTTCACTACTGGCGACATGAGAAGATCAGGAGGCTAAGCGGGAGCATCGTGCCTATCCTTGGTTTCCTGATTTGTGGCTTCATCTGGATCCACCTCAGCCATCCGGCTCTATTGCTGGGCGCTGTATGGATGGCAGCCGGAATCACTTACGGCGCATTTCGCACGCGCGGTTTCCGAACCGAGTTGGTCAGCTTCGAGATTCTTCCAGACGAGACCTGAGCAGCAAACCTGTGTTCATACCGATGGTACGTCGTCACGAGGAGCGGCATATGTATCCTAGCGGCGCCAGCTACACCAGGAGTAAGTATCCCCCGACAGAGCCGGGGGCTTTATCAATGTGAGCCGCTCAAAGCGGCTGTACTGGTCGCTAACGCGGCCCTGGTTGATATGCGCCACCTGACGGTGGCAAGTCATCGCCACAGGTTCATTTGATCCAATCGCTGCTCTTCCTGCCCCTGCGTACGGATATAGTCGCGGATCGTGGCTTCGTCCAGGCCCACCGTGGACACGAAATATCCCCGCGCACAGAAGTTTTGCCCGACGTAATTCTGTTTCCGATCGCCATAGTACCGCGCCAGATAAATCGCGCTCTTGCCCTTGATCGCTCAGCAGGTGGCCTTCCTCGTAGTTTCGGAAACCAACTTTGAGTTCGGAAATCAGAACACTTTCATCTGTATCAATGAGACATTGCCGGCAGCTCTGGTGGCGGGGCACCCGATAGACGACACGAACGAATCTTATGGTGCGTCATCTATGCAATGTGCGGAGAGACTTGCGACGTGGATTCTGCCTTTGCGACTGATCTAGGCGCTGGCTGATGTTATGGTGCACAGCGGTGTGCCGGAATATCTACGCTCAGACAATCGGCCCGAATTCGTGGCCAAAAACCTACGCCAGGGCCAGTGGTTGATCAACACTGGCGCCAAGACACTCTACATCGAACACGGCTCTCCATGGGAGAACGGCTATTGCGAATCGTTCGACTCGAAGCTCAGAGACGAGTTCCTGAATGGCGAACTCTTCTACTCGATCAAGGAACTGCGTGTCTTAGTGCATCACTTTCGCGAGTTTCCCCGCATCGGCTGGCGCAAGTCCGCAGTCTCGCTAGTGACAAGAACTTCAACGCCGGCCAAATTCAATGCTTCACGAAGATCAGGTTCAGGCCCTTGAGTAGTTACAAGCCGGTCGATCTCATCAAGTTCGCAGATTCTATTGAGCGCGGATTTCCCAAGCTTTAAGTGGTGGGCAAGAATAGTTACGCGACCACCGCTTGCTATCATCGCTCGTGCAAGCTCGGCTTCCAGCGGGTCGTGGTCCATCGCGCCACGGATATCGACAGCACTGGCCGTCAA
>JASIJX010000472.1 GCA_030049955.1 Acidobacteriaceae bacterium | reverse complement strand
AGCGCATGAATTCTATGGCCCGAATCGACGCCAATTTGATGCGCCGGTGCGGATTGCTCAAAGGGAAGGCTGTATGCGGGAGTGTACGGGCGGCGGCGCCTTTGCGGAGACGATTATCTGCACCCTCTTTGGCTTTTCTGCCAGGCCGGGAGGCAAACCTGCGTTGCTGGACACCGGGCTGCGACGCGGATTCCGCGGAGAGTTGCATCATCTGCGGTACAGAAACGAGTTGCTTTGCATTCGATCCGGTGAGGCCGGGGTCGATCTGCGTAACGAACTCTGAGCGAGATTCCTGCCCAGTTAAGCGGCGAAAAGAACAGGTGATACGCAGATCTTCACGACCGCGTGTGTGTCCGTACCCGGACTTCATTCCCTCACTTTGGTGCGTACGAACCGGCAGGGAGCTCAATCTGGACAATTGGCTGACTAGGCAGACTCTGATAATACTGCGCCAATCTCTTGCGGACCTCTGAGGCCTTGATGCGCACCACGGCATCATTGCCGGTGTCGTAGTCAACCGGGCGGCCAAACATCTCAACGCCCAGCATCCGCTCACGAAGACAATCTAATTCACCGGCCAATGCATGCTCGACTATCCGTTGAAGGAAATGCTGGGCCCGATTGCCGCCCATGAATGCCTCGCTGGACAACACCTCCTGGAGATGGCTCCGCACGGCAGCCAATCGTTCGGCAGAAAGTACAGCCGGCCCGGAATCCGCTAGCATTTTTGTTTGTCTCATGAGCGGGCGCAAGTACACCACGATGAAAATCGGCAGAACAAACGTGGCAGCAAACTGTTTCACGAGCTTCCCTAACGCCGTTAACATCACTCATCGTTGAGGATGCTAAGTAACTGAAACCAAAAGCGATTATCGATAACCCATCCCGCAAACTGCTTAATACGTTCCGCATTTTGTGAATTCAAGTATTTTCACGACTGGTTTGCGTGGAAAGCGGACACCATTGCTCCAGCGGTGGCGGCAGTTCATCAGGCGACCCGGATCAATGTCTTTTCGGAGGAGGATGCGATGTACAAAGCTCTTTGGAGTCCCAGGGTTCTCAATATTAAGTTGTCAGTTGAGTGGTCGACGACCTGCAGAGTAGTTGCCCTGGGGCAAACGTGTCTTCTGGGCGGTATCCTCCTGACGGTCATTTTCATGACCAGCGTGCGTGCTTCGGCGGACCCCATCACGTCAGCCCAGGCACAACGAATTGTTTCTCAATACTCCCCCTCAATCACCACGCCAGGGTCCTGCTGCTCAAGCGAGGCCCCCAGCGGCGGTGCGCTGATGGGCAACGGCAACCTTGGCGTAGTCGTTGTCAACCCCATCAACACCAAGACATTCCTTTTGGGCAAGAATGAGTTCTGGTCGCTCTCGGGCGGACAAGTTGAGCCGATGGCTTCAATGGCCTTTCCATACCGGGCATGAGCAGTGCATCTTTCGCGATGCAGGAGAACATCTACACGGGCACGGTAACGGGCCAGTTTACCCTCAACGGCAATGAGATCCAGACAAACTCCTGGGTGACGTCCAACGACACCACGAACAACTACCTGTTCACCCAGTTCACGTACTCGGGATCGGGCACACAGGCGGTTACCGTCTCGCTGGCAGCGGGAAACGGCAATACCTATCCAACCAGCTCGGGGTCATCGGGCAGCGTTCTTTACTACAACGTCGCCGCCGACAGCACAGCGACAGTCGGCGGATACAACACGCATCAAGTCAGGATCGCGGTCGGCGTGGTCGGAGCCACGGGCACCATCAGCGGCAGCACGCTCCAATTCACTTTGTCGCCGGGCGCCACGGTCACGCTCGTGAGCAGCATCATGAGCAACTACGACAGCTCCAGTTACACCACTCAGTCCATCTCCAACGTGAGCAGCTCGACCGCGTCCTCGATCTCCGGCGAGCTGTCTGCGAATGAGGCTTAGTGGGCCAGCTTCTGGGATGCGTCCTACGTGGAGTTTGCCAATAACCCGGTTCTGCAAGAGGAGTACTACGGCTCTTTGTATCTGTTGGCGGCCTCTTCCGAGCCGAATACAGCTCCTCCGGGATTATGGGGTCCATGGGTAGAGGCGAACCCTGCCTGGGCCGGCGACTACACGACGGACTACAACTTCGAAACTCCGCCTTTGGCCTATTTCCCAACCAACCACGTTGCATTGGGGGATTCGTACGACACGGCTATGGAGACCTGGTTGCCCGATGCCGAGGCCAATGCCACCAGCAACGGATACACCGGGCCGTACTGGCAGTGCCATTTCGGCCCTCTGTCCAATGGCAGCTACGAGACGCCCACCGGCGAAGAAAATATCAAGTCCAACGGCGCCTTTCTGGCGACGATCATGCTGAATCATTATTACTACACCCAGAGCGCTAGCTACGCTGCTTTTATTTGGCCGACGATTTCAGAGGCAGCAACGTTCTACCAGAATTACCTCAGCTCGAACGGCACCACTTATGACGACGTTGACGATTCGCAGGTTGAGAACGATCCCTATCCCGAAACCAACGGCACAATGTCGCTTGGGTTTATAAGGAATCTCCTTCAGGGCGCTATCAATCTGAGCACGGTGCTGGATGAAAGCTCGTCGCAAAGGGCAACCTGGCGAAACATCCTCGATAACCTCACCACATTTAACGGCGAGACCAGCACCACTGTGGGCCTTCCATACCCGACGATCACCCGAAATGGGCTGACGGTCTTCGCAAATGAGCAAATTGGGGACCAATGGGCAACGAATGGAGATGAAATTTGGGGTATCATAACCGCGGGCGCGGTCGGGCTTGGATCGAGTTCGACGCTGCTGACGATAGCGCAGAACACGGTCGCGGACTTGATACCCCCGATTTCCTCTAGCACCCCTCTTTGGGTAATGTGGGCTCCTGCAGCGGCCAGAGTTGGATACAGCCCATCATCCTCCATCCTTTCGAATGTGACCACTGAGGTTAACAATCAAGCCGAGCAGAATCTATACATGAACATCAACGGCGGCGGGATTGAGAATGAGGCGTTGGTGCCGTCCACTATCTCCGAAATGATGATGCAGTCGTTCCAGGGGAACATCATTCTCTTCCCGAACTGGCCTTCGAATACGAATGCCACTTTGGCGACAATCTGGCCTACGGCAACTTCCTGGTCTCCAGCGCAATCTCCAACAACGCAGTTCTGTATGCGCGCATCATCAGCCAGACAGGGCAGACAGTCTCGATGACCAATCCGTGGCCGGGCCAGTCTGCGCAGTTCTATCGCAACGGCACCAATGAAGGCACGCTTTCGGGCACGACCTTCTCAATTACGACCTCGACCAATGACGTGCTGCTGCTGGCGCCGAGCGGGACGACCTTGGACACGATTGGCGCAGAGATGGAGCAGCCGCTTACGGAGTTAAGCAGTGGAAGCAACGGCGGCCTAGGGTCGGTACTGCCGTATAACGTCAACGCCATTTACACCAACGGGACCAGCTTCTCGACCGGCGGCGCAGACGGCGGTCACGCCCTCTCTGCAACTCTGCTGGGCGCTTCGCAAGCGTTTAACGGGACGACATTCACCTACGGTCCGTCCAACGCGCCCGATGCCTTCAGCAACCAGACAGTAGCGTTGCTACCCGGATCTTCAGCTCGCTGAATATCCTGGCCTTCGCCGTGAACGGCAGCCAGGCCTCGCAGACGTTCCAGGTGAATTACACCAACGGCACATACTCCGCCGTCACGCAGAGCATCAGCGACTGGTGCGTTCCGCAGGGCTATTCGGGCGAGACGAAGGTAGTCACGATGTCCTACCGGAATACCAATACAGGCGGGGAAAGCAGCGGCACGTGTTACGTCTATGGATATACCCTCCCGGTTACCAGCAGTCTGACCGTGGAAAGCATCACCCTCCCTGCCAATAACAGTGTCATCGTACTTGGGATTCAGGATGAGGAGACGGTTGCTGAAGCTCCTTACGGTGGCACTCCCGCAGGCATCCCTCGCACGGTTTTCGCCGAGAACTACGACACCGGCGGTCAGGGAGTTGGCTACAACGTCACCTCAATCAATGGGACCGATAACGGCTATCGTTCCGACGGTGTCGATCTGGAAACAACGGCAGCTCCTGGCGGCGGGAACGACGTCGGCTGGGCGAGCACCGGACAGTGGTTCCACTATACGGTCAACGTGGCCACAGCCGGGACGTACAACGCCACCTTCGAGGTCGCCTCTCCGTACGGCGTCACCGATGGCTTTCACATCGGAAATTCGGTGGGAACCAACCTGGGCGGTTCGGTGAATATTCCGGACACGGGCGGCTGGCAAACCTGGTCAACCGTGACGGCCAGCGTTACACTGCTCGCGGGTCAGCAAGTCTTGACGGTGTACCAGGACAATGGCGGTTGGAACATTTACTTAGCCGCGCCTTAGCGCCACTGCCGTATAACGTCAACGCGATCTATACGAATGGGAGCACTTTCTAAGCACCGGCGGCGCAGATGGCGAAGGCAACGCCTTCTCAGCAACCTTGCTGGGCGCTACGCAAGCGTTTAACGGGACTACATTTACCTATCGGTGTTCGTCAGGGATCAATTGGAACTAAGAAAGGCAAGGGAAAGGGTGAGGAATGACCGAATCTGAAATACGTACGAAAAAAGGCGCCTCGGCTCCATTTTCGATGGGCCGAAGAAAGGTTCTAGGCGGGATTGCAGTATCCTGCGCGGGGATTGCAGGGGCAGGGATAGCTCTATCCAACAGGTGCGCAGC